>JAKSCW010000443.1 GCA_022360375.1 Balneolales bacterium | reverse complement strand
GGAGAAAATATCTCAGGAGCTGTTTTCAATCCTGCTTTATCTATTGGAACATCCATGGTTGATTTTCTCGCTGTGCGTGGAAGCTCAATTGATTATGTTCCTTTATTTACTTTGGCTCCACTAACAGGCGCAGCCCTGGCCTCGTTGTTTTACAGGTATTTGCACGACTAATTCAGTCAAGCACATCCATTGTAAAATGAAACCGGCTCCCCTTTCCGGGAACACTTTCAACCTTTATTTCTTTATGATGTGCCGAAAGAATTCCCTTCACAACAGCCAGGCCCAGCCCCGTTCCCCCCTTGTCTCGCGAGCGGGCCTTATCAGTGCGATAAAACCGGTCAAACAGTCGATCTAAATGCTCTTCACCAATCCCAATCCCTGTATCCTTAACTGAAATAGTTACGCTATCCCGTTCCCTTTCGCATCCAACTTCAATGCTTCCTTCCGTGGTATATTTAATTGCATTGGAAACCAAATTATCCAGCACTTGTTCCATTTTATCATGATCCGCTTCTACAAAGCTTTTATCGCTACATGTAACCTCTAACTGTAACCCCTTCTCATTAGCAATGGGTTTATAGGTGCTCACTACTTCCGAGATAAGAAGACTTATATCAAATTTTGATTTATGGATAAAACTTTCATCCATATCGTATCGCTGAAGCGATTTTATGTCCTCAAAAAGCCGAACCACACGTTCAACCTGTTTCTGAGCAGTAGCCATATACTGTTCTTTTTTTTGCTCCGGCAGATTTGGAACCTGAAGCATCTCCATTGCACCTGAAATGGTATGCAAAGGATTACGAACTTCATGAGCGATGTCTGCAAAGAACTGGTTTTGCTTTTCGTTCAGTGTTTTTAACTGCTCATAATCTTGTTTCAGTTTTGCAGCCATCCGGTTCACCGACTCTGCCAATGTTCCGAATTCATCATTTCGATATACATTGATTTCGTGATCGAGGTTACCACCGGCAATTTCAAGTGCCGCCTCTTTCAGCTGGGTGATAGGCCTCGCTAAATACCTTGCAAAGAAAAAACTAACAATAACAACAACAATAATAGAACTAATCATTGCCCCATAAATAAGATGGCGTATACTTGATTCTGCCCCATATAAATCATCTTTTAACTGGCTGATTTTCAGGTACCGGACATCAGAAATATTAGTATCCAGTTTATGCCATGAAAAAAGCACCTCGGATTCAGGATCATTTATAATTACCCATCGCTCTGCATCCAATTCCTCCTGCAATACCTTTTCAATTAACTCTTCCGGGTTTAAAGATGTTGCTGACTCCGGAGCAGTAACCAGTAACATCCCCACAGAATCGAATAGTGAAATAGTATATCCCGTTAAATCGGATACAAATTCAGCCTCTGCATATAAATCTTCATTACTACCCTCTTCCTGTAATGCCTGGGCAAAAGTAAATGCGTCACTCTCAAATTTTTGGATCGCTTCTTCAAGCAAGAATGAACGAATACTCAGAATTGCATAGGCGCTAATCACAACTACCCCAATTGACAGCAGAGTAATATATGTGATGGTAAGTTTAGCCTGTATGTTCATGAATTGATGTACTCGCGGTTGAATCCATATCCAACCCCCCGGTAAGTTTTTATGAGCTTACCTTCTTCATTCATTTTTATACGAAGATTTTTAATATGAACATCTACCGTGCGGTCAAAAATGTATTTCTCTTCATCTGTAATATGCTCCAGAATTTCCTGCCGGCTATATACCAATTTGGGATGCTGAAAAAATAACTCCGCAATTATATACTCGGTATGCGTGAGTTCAATGTGTTTGTCATTGATGTACATTACTTTTGCTTCGGTATCAAGGTATACCTGGCCATAACGAACCCACTGCGTTTTGTCCGGGCTTTGGCGACGTAACTGGGTTTCAACATGAGCTTTTATCAAATTTAAGCTTGCCGGTTTTTTTATGTAATCATCTCCGCCAAGTTGTAACCCCTCTATTTCGTCTTTTTCTTCATCCCGGGCTGTTAAAAACAATACCGGAATTTCATTCACTTCCGGATGTTTCCTTATATGTTTGCAAATTTCTTTCCCATCATAATGAGGAACCATGATGTCCAAAATTGCCAATTCAATTTCATTGGCATGATTCTCGATAATTCCGAAGGCCTCCTTTCCATCTTTAGCCCAAAATACTCTGAAGTTATTTAGTTCCAGGAAATTGGCAAGCATCTCGCCTGATTCAATTTCATCCTCTACTAATAAAATGGTATGATTTATATTCCCGTCTGCAAAAATGATTAAGTTCGACTAAAAGTACACCAATGAGCTATAAAAATAAAAATGTTTGGATAACTGGTGCATCTTCCGGAATAGGAGAATCATTCGCAAGGGCATTCTTTAAAGAAGGAGCCAATTTAATTCTGTCTTCAAGGCGCATTGAGGAACTGGAACGGGTAAAATCTGACCTCGGGGGGGATGACTCCAACATTTATATTTTAACCCTTGATCTGGCTGATTCTGCAACTCTTCCCGCAAAAGCAAAAGAAGCGTTAGGTGCTTTTGGGGCTATTGATGTATTGGTAAATAATGGGGGAATCAGCCAAAGATCCCTGTTTGAAGAAACTGAAATGGACACCATCCGGCGTTTGATGGAAGTAAATTTCTTCGGTTCGGCTATCCTAACCAAACAAGTACTTCCTGCCATTATGGAGCAAAAGGAGGGACACATTATTGTTACCAGCAGTTTGGCCGGGAAATTCGGTACGAAGTTTCGTTCCGGCTATGCTGCCAGTAAGCATGCCATGCATGGCTTGTTCGATTGCATCCGCCAGGAAATGTATGATTACAATGTAGCAGTCACTATTATCTGTCCCGGGCCCATTAAAACCAGCATCACAGAAAATGCTTTAACCGGTGATGGAACCAGTTTCGGAGAGATCGGAGATTTACATAAATCGGCTATGGATGCGGATGAAATGATTCAGAAGATTTGGGGCAGGGTCAAATCCAGGAATGAGGAAATCTATGTAGCCCGCCCGAAAGAATTATTGGCTCTGTACCTGAAGCGCTGGGCTCCTGGTTTACTTAATCTGATACTTAAGAGAAGCAAAGTGGTTTAATGAGAATAATAGTCATCACTATGGGGTTGTTTGTATTGGTAAATACTGCCGTACTTGCCCAGCTTCCTTCTGGCGATGATATTATGAATGCCTGGGTTTCTGATAAAAAATTTCGTGTAAAACCCGCAATGACTTTTGGCTGGGGGGCTCCTCAGCAATGGACTGCAGAAACCAGTTTATATTTGGGGATATTTGAAAAGGAAGGAAACCCATATATCCCGAACCTTATTAGCCGCACTTATAAAGGGATTTGTGTTACCGGGGCTGCTTCTTTTGGAGGGTACAAAGGAGCCATCAAATTTTTTGATTTTACCGCTTTTAATGGTCCGGGTGGATATCAGATTGGGGCAGCTTACTACTATAAT
>JAKSCW010000308.1 GCA_022360375.1 Balneolales bacterium | reverse complement strand
ATATGTTCGTCTCTGGCGTCAAACTCATACTTGATCCCATTCTCATCTACTACGCTCCACCTGTAAATGTAATCGTCATTATTGAATTCCGGTACGATCTTAATCTTCGAATGAGAACTTGTAAGAGCGATCGGGGTACCTGATTGAGGTTTTTCAGGTAAGAAGAACTGTCCCGTGTACCCAAGAAAATTGTAGAAAAAGATATCTGGTTCGCTATCAAACTCTCTGTAATCAGAATCTGCTAGTCTTAAACTGTCAGAATGGGGATTGTTCCAAAAGGCATCATCATGAAGTACTCGGGAGTGATAGCTCCCTATTGCGTCAACATTAAACTCAGATCGTGCCGCATGGGGGTTGTCATCTGCTTCATCCACAACGGTTCGTGTAATTACACCACCCGCATTCAGCGCCCAGCCTAAACCCACCCAGCTCGCTTTTTCTTCTACTCTTATCCCGCCAGCATGATAACTCAGTGAAATAGGAACACTAACCTCTCCATCCGTGAGCGCATATAACGGTATCGAAATATCCGGAACACCCGTATATAAACTGACTGGAATATCCCCATATTTTCCTAAAGAATAGGCCTCGGGAGACTGAAAGGATGGATAATCAAGTTCCGCTAAGGATTGGGCATAACTGTGACTTGTTAAAGTCAGACTCATTAGCGCGAGAACCAAAAAAGGAAAATTCAGCACAAAAATGAGTAGAAATTTGAATTTCAGGACTGCAGGTAAGCGTAAATGGCAATTCATCTCTATCAAGATTAAGCGTTATGGTTAGAATCATTGCCTTAAATGTCCTTCGGGGATATTATAATTCTTTCGTTAATTATCAAATCTTTTTTTTAAAATAAACCATTGCATACCAATGATTTAACAATAAAATAATTCAAAAATTCATACGGAATTCACATTCTTTATTATTGTACTAGCCGGCATTGACAGGACATGAGTTCCTGTTCTCCATAAACGTTACTCAAAGTTTCCTCTGCTTTCTCCCAGGTATCTGGCTTTAAGAATTTTTATCACTTTTTGTTTTCTGCAATTATGAGTTTCTTCAGGGAAATCATTTTAAACAGATGCAGAAATACCTACTCACTTTTAGCCTGCTATTGCTTTCAACAGGTGCGTTAGCCCAGAATCCTACCCAAAAACCGGCTGCTCCTATCCCCTACAAAGAAGCCGTATCTGCTCCCCAGTTATTAGTTGATGACATTACCCTTGAGAACGCAGGCACGGTGGAAAGTAATGCGGTTAGAATTGCCTATAACGCCGCAAACCAGGAATTTTACTACCTCCTGCAGAATGGAACGCTGTACCAGTTTAACCTGGGATCAAGCATCCACTTCCGAATGGCTGATGCTTCCGATCATGGCATCAGTGAAACTCTTGGGCTTGATATATCCAGTGACGGCATTTTTTACGTCGCAGGAACCAACAAAAACGGTGCATTAGCTACCAATGAAGGCCAGGTGAGCCGGGGTGTTTTTGCAGATGGGGAAATAGTATGGGAAACGGTTTTTGTTACAGAGCCTTATCCGTTAAGCAACACCGCTTTCGATCATTCCATTAACGGAATTGAACTCAGCCCAGATGAAGGCACTCTTTATGTAAACAGTGGGTCCAGAACGGATCACGGAGAAATACACTCGGTGGACGGATTATACCCGGGCGAACGTGAATCTCCCTTAACTGCCAAAATTCTCAGAATTCCGGCTGATACTACCGACCTGGTTTTACAAAACGACCAGAATTTCCTGGACAGCCTTGGTTTTGTGTATGCAGAAGGGGTTCGAAATTCTTTTGACCTTGCTTTCGATGCAAACGGAAACCTCTTCGGTACCGAAAATGCCGGTGACCGCGATGACCCGGAGGAAATTAACTGGTTGAGGAAAGGGCATCACTACGGCTTTCCATGGTTGATTGGAGGAAACCTCACTCCCATGCAATTTGAAGGATATGATGTAGATGCAGATCCTTTCGTGAGCACGAATTCGACGGCCTATAACGGGGGGTTCTTTTACAACGATCCCGATTACCCGGAACCACCTGAGGGTGTGGTTTTTACAGAAGGAGTGATCAATACCGGGCCGGATGCAAATAACATTCGTGATCCCGAAGACGGGGTGGTGAAAGATGCTGCGGATGCAGGATTAACGATTCGCTCGCTTACCGCCCACCGGTCACCGTTAGGTTTAGTATTTGATACTACCAACTCGATGGGCGGGCAATACACCGGGGATGCCTTTGTACTGGGATGGACCGGAAGTAATGACAGTGGGTTACTCTCCAGAATGGGAGACGAAGGGGACGATATGTTTCACCTGGAATTCACTCAAAATGGCGATGAATTGGAAATGAAAACGACCCGGATCGTACGGGGATTGCTGAATCCAATTGACGCCGAAATCGTGGGAAATAAGGTGTATGTACTTGAATTCAAGACGAGTTGGGTGAATAATGGCGCCGCTACCGCGGTGTATGAAATCACTTTTCCTGCGTTTGGAACCAACAGTGAAGGCGAACCAGAGGTAGCAGAAAGTTTCAGGTTATACCAGAATTACCCAAATCCGTTTAACCCCGGCACAACCATTACGCTTGATATTGCAACCCCGGGCTTTGTTGAGCTTGAGGTTACGGATGTGATGGGCAGGTCAATAGCTACACTGGCACGTCAACCCCTTTCAGCCCGGAGCCATACTTTTAGTTTTGATGGAAGTGCCCTTAGTTCAGGGATTTATTTCTACACCTTATCTATTGATGGTAAAATTGCTGAAACCCGGAAAATGATGCTGATCAAATAACCCCTTCTTCCGCGTATTGCTTCAGGAAATCCATCACTTTCAGCACATTGTCTTTGGACCCCATGTACACCGGTGTTCGCTGGTGAATTGAAGTGGGTTCAATCTCCATAATTCTGCGATTTCCATCGGTAGCCATTCCTCCTGCCCGTTCAACTATAAGGCTCAATGGATTGCATTCGTACATAAGTCGTAGTTTTCCCTCTGGATATTTATTACTGTGTGGATAAATGAATATCCCACCCTTAATCAATGTACGATGTATATCTGCAACCATCGAGCCTATATATCGGGCCGAATACGGCCTGTTAGTTTCGGAATCTTCCTTCTGACAGTATTTTATATACTTCTTCAGGCCAAGATCCCAGGATTTGTAGCTTCCCTCGTTAATACTGTAAATAGGACCATGATCGGGCATCTGGATGCGCCGGTTTGACAGAATAAATTCCCCGATACTTGGATCCAGGGTAAAGAATGAAACACTGCGCCCGGTGGTATACGCCAGGATAGTACTGGAACCATACAACACATATCCCGCAGCCACCTGCCTTGTACCAGGTTGCAGAGCATCCGATTCTTCCACCCTCGAGTCAAACCTGGCTTCCTTCATGTAGATTGAAAAAATGGAACCTACTGAAACGTTCACATCAATATT
>JAKSCW010000208.1 GCA_022360375.1 Balneolales bacterium | reverse complement strand
CATGGGAATTAAACTATAATCATTCAGCAGAGTTTGAAATGGTATTTGGAGCAACAACTTTAATCGTAATAGCCAGTGTAGTCGTTTTCTTCACGGTAATAATTTTGCTGGTTTCCCTGCTTCTTGGTGCGAAGTCAGTACTTACTCCTTCGGGACCGGTAAAGATCACGATCAATGGCGAAAAAGAAATCGAAGTTTCTTCGGGTGGTACAATATTAAGTACGCTTGGAGATAATAAAATTTTTCTTCCCTCTGCTTGTGGCGGTGGTGGAACATGCGTTCAATGCCTGTGCCAGGTACATGAAGGTGGAGGTGAAATCCTCCCCACAGAAACCCCTCATTTCACAAGAAAAGAGCAAGCCGATAACTGGAGACTTGGTTGCCAGGTAAAGGTAAAACAAGACATGAAGATTTCTATCCCGGAAGAGGTGTTCGGAATTAAGAAATGGGAAGCAAAAGTAGTTTCCAACTACAATGTAGCCTCTTTCATCAAGGAATTCATCGTGGAGATCCCTGAGGAGATGGATTACAAAGCGGGTGGTTACATCCAGATTGAAATTCCTGAAGGTGAAGTTGATTATAAAGATATTGATATCACCGCTCACCCCGAAGACCACCCGGGTGAACCCAATAAATTCCAGGTGGAATGGGATAAATTTGGTCTTTGGGATTTGAAGATGAAAAATGATGATATAGTTGAACGTGCATATTCAATGGCCAGTTATCCGGCAGAAGGCCGCCGCATTATGTTGAATGTGCGTATCGCAACCCCGCCATGGGATCGCGCTAAGAATAAATGGATGGATGTGAATCCGGGGATTGCCTCTTCCTATATTTTTAATCAAAAGCCAGGGGATACTGTTACTATTTCAGGTCCGTATGGTGAGTTCTTCATTAACGAAGAATCTGACAAAGAAATGCTATACATCGGTGGTGGTGCGGGTATGGCTCCCATGCGTTCACACTTATACCACTTATTCAAAACCCTGGAAACCGGCCGTAAAGTAACCTACTGGTATGGTGGCCGTTCTCGCCGCGAGCTGTTCTACTTAGAGCATTTCTATGAGTTGGAACGCAAATTCGACAACTTTAAATTCTACTTAGTTCTTTCTGAGCCTCTGGAAGAAGATAACTGGGTAGAAAAGAAAGATACCAACGACCCGGAAGGTGATGGCTTCCTTGGCTTTGTTCACCAGGCGGTTATTGACCAGTATCTTGAAAAGCATGAAGAACCGGAAGAAATTGAATTCTACTTCTGTGGACCTCCATTAATGAACCAGGCCGTACTTAAAATGTGCGACGATTGGGGCGTACCCGAAGAACAAGTTTCCTTCGACGATTTCGGAGGATAGTTCAGAATCAAATTAACCGAATCCCGCTCATACTTATGTGCGGGATTTTTTATTTACAGAACCTAAGCCATGAAGCATTTTCTACTTGTCGCTGCTTTGTCAGCACTTACTTTTTCCTGTTCCAACCAAGGGACACCACAGTTACTTGAGAATACCGGTCAGGCTCAGGGTTCCACATACCAGATCAAATATATCACCAATAAAAATGTGAACTATGGTGACGAATTTGAAGAGATGTTTAAAGCTATTGATCAGTCGATGAGCATGTGGGTAGAAACGTCTTTGATTACTAACGTGAACGAAGGTAATGTTTGGGTAGAAGTAGATGAAATGTTTCTGTCTGTACTTACCCGGTCTTTGGAAATTGCCGAAGAAACAGGAGGTGATTTTGAACCAACAATTGGACCATTGGTTAGTTTATGGGGGTTTGGTTTTGAAGAAATCAGAGGAGATATCACCGATGAAACGGTTAATGAATTGCTTTCCAATATCGGTTATGAGAGGGTTGAGTTAGACGGAAATAAAGTTCGAATCCCGGAAAACGGATCGTTGGATTTTAATGCCATTGCCCAGGGGTATACCGTGGATTACATTTCCAGTTTCCTGGAAGAACAAGGTATCGATCGTTACATGGTAGAAGTGGGTGGAGAGATTCGCACAAGAGGATTAAATGATAAAGGTGCGCTTTGGACAATCGGGGTCGATAAGCCCCAGGAAAACATCGACAGTGAAGGACGGTTTCAATTCATACTTGAAATGGACGACATTGCCCTGGCTACCTCCGGGAATTACCGGCGCTATTGGGTAGATGAAGAAACCGGGCTAAAATATTCTCATACCATCGATCCACAAACCGGGCGACCTGCAATGAACAACCTACTTAGTGCCTCCATTCTGGCCCCAACTGCGATGGATGCTGATGCCTACGCCACCGCTTGCATGGTAAAGGGACTGGAAGGTTGTAAGGTATTTCTT
>JAKSCW010000477.1 GCA_022360375.1 Balneolales bacterium | reverse complement strand
TTCAACGATTTCCACTAAACGCCATGTTTTGCGTTTGGAAAGTGGCCGGGTAGACATGATGCGTACGATATCGCCTTCGCCGGCATCGTTATTTTCATCATGGGCCATTAGCTTGGTAGTTTTGGTGATGAATTTCCCATAAATAGGGTGCTTTACCTGGCGGTCTACCGCTACAGTAATGCTTTTTTCCATCTTGTTACTAATCACTCGACCCGTTCTTTCACGGCGTTGTGCTCTTTCTATTTTTTCTGCTTGTTCTGCCATTTTTATACCTAGCTATTACTCAGCGCTTCTTTTTTCGTTGAGGATGGTTTTTAGTCTAGCCACTTCTCGGCGGTGGTTTTTGATACGAGCAGGATTTTCAAGCTGCCCGGTCACCGACTTCGAAAACCTCAAGTTTTGAAGTGCTTTTTGCTCGTCGGTTAAACGAGCTTCTAATTCTGTAGTACTTAAATCTCTTAATTCATGCGGTTTCATAGCTACTCCCGTTATCCGTTTAAGTCTCTGCGGACTATAAACTTGGTTTTAATTGGAAGTTTATGAGATGCTCGCTTCATTGCTTCCCGCGCCATTTCTTCACTAACACCAGAAATTTCGAACATGATTCGACCTGGTTTTACTACCGCCACCCAGTGATCCAAAGCGCCTTTACCTTTACCCATTCGGGTTTCGGCGGGCTTACTGGTTACAGGACGATCCGGGAAAATTCGGATGAAGGTTTGACCTTCCCTCTGAAGTGCACGGGAAATCGCGATACGGCACGCTTCAATCTGGCGTGAAGTAATGAACTTAGGCTCCAGTGCTTTTAATCCGAAATCGCCAAAGTTAAGCTGGTGCCCTCTGGTGGCGTTTCCTTTTAACTTATCGCGATGTACGCGACGGCGTTTTACTCGTTTTGGTTCTAACATCGTTTCTTACCTGCTTAGCTACTTTTGTTATTAGCTCGGTTTCTGTTTCTGTTATTACGGCGTCGGCTTCTACGATCCTTATTGTCGTTACCACCTCTTCTACCTCGTGATGAATCTGCTTCTTGCTTGGTTTGCGCACCAGGAGTCAAATCAACATCACCAATAATTTCACCTTTATAAATCCAAACGCTTACCCCGATTGCACCGTAAATAGTGTTAGAAGTAGCCGTTGAATAATCAATGTCGGCCCGAAGAGTATGCAAAGGAATACGTCCTTCTTTATAACCTTCAGTACGTGCCATTTCAGCACCGCCTAAACGACCTGAACATTTCACTTTAATACCTTTTGCTCCCATCCTCATTGCAGAAGCAATAGCCGTTTTCATTGCACGACGGAAAGAAACACGAGCCTGAAGCTGCTGAGCAATGTTTTGTGCCACCAGGCTGGCATCCAATTCCGGACGCTTGATTTCACTCACATTAATCTGTACTTCTTTGTTAGTGATTTTTTTCAACTCTTCACGAAGAAGTTCGATCTGCTCGCCACCTTTACCGATGATAACACCCGGACGGCTGGTTCTTAGTGTTAAAAGAATTCTCTTTGGTGTTCTTTCAATTACAACGTTGGATAGACCGCCATTTTTTAAACGGGCTTGCAAGTATTCGCGAAGCTTAGTGTCTTCAATTACTAAAGCGGGTTGGTTGTCTTCTGAATACCAGTTAGAGTCCCAACCGCGAATAATGCCTAATCTAAAACCAACTGGATTTGTTTTTTGTCCCAAGGTATTACTCGTTTAATCGTTTACCGTTTCTTCAACACGTTTTTGAACCACAACGGTGATGTGGCAAGAACGTTTGTTAATTCTGTGAGCCCGGCCTTGTGGTGCTGGCTGGATTCTCTTAAGGGTTACCCCCTCGTCTACAAAGATGGTTTTGATTACCAAATCCTGGTCGTCAAAACGCTCTTCCTGAAATTTGTCGCGTAAGTTTGCCGCAGCAGACTTCACAACCTTTGCAACATCACTGGCTGAGCCTTTGTTAGTGAACTCAAGTCGCTTAAGTGCTTTATCAACTTGTGAGCCACGCACAGCATCTGCAACCAATCGCACTTTGCGAGGGGCTCTTCTTAAATGTCGTTGTACGGCTCGTGCCTCAAATACTGGAGTATCCATTGCTTAACTACCTTATTTAGCTTTTTTCATTGGGTGACCACGGAATGTTCTGGTTGGTGAAAATTCACCCAACTTGTGCCCTACCATGTTTTCAGTAACAAACACAGGAATAAATTGCTTTCCATTGTGTACCGCGATGGTTAATCCGATGAAGTCAGGAGTTATCATCGAACTTCTGGACCATGTTTTGATCACTTTTTTGCTTCCGCTTTCCTGAGCTGCATCAATTTTTTTCTGCAACTTGTAATGAACAAAAGGTCCTTTTTTTAGTGAACGTGGCATAGGTTATCTCTTATTTCTTAGCGTTTCTTCTTCTTACGATGTACTTGTTCGACAACTTCTTGCGCGCACGTGTTTTCTTACCTTTAGCCATTTGGCCCCAAGGAGAACGCGGATGCCCACCAGAAGCTTTACCTTCGCCACCACCCATCGGGTGATCTACCGGGTTCATCGCCACACCACGAGTTTGTGGTCGTATACCTAACCAGCGGCTACGTCCAGCCTTACCAATGGTAGTGTTCATGTGATCCGGGTTACTTGTAGAACCAACTGTTGCCATACAAGTACCTAGAATCAAGCGCACTTCGCCAGAAGGAAGCTTAACGCTTACATATTTTTCTTGTTTACCAAGAAGCTGTGCTACAGTACCGGCGCTTCTGCAAAGAATTGCACCGCGGCCTGGTTCCAGCTCAATCGCGTGGATGAACGTACCGGGAGGCATGTGGCGCAACTGAAGTGCGTTGCCCATATCCGGAGCTACTCTTTCACCAGAGATTACTTTATCTCCAACTTTCAATCCGTTTGGAGCTATGATGTATCTCTTCTCTCCGTCAGCATACGCAAGTAATGCAATACGAGCGGTTCTGTTTGGATCGTATTCGATGGTTTTAACCGTTGCCGGAATATCGTATTTGTTTCTCTTGAAATCGACAATTCTGTAACGGCGCTTGTGCCCTCCGCCTCTGTGGCGTGAAGTTTTGCGTCCGTGGTGGTTACGACCACCAGATTTACCGATACCTACTGTAAGAGATTTTTCCGGTGTGCTCGTGGTAATATCATCGAACACAGGTGCGATTCTATGTCGAGTTCCGGGAGTAGTTGGTTTTAATTTCCTTGTAGCCATTGTTTATCCGCTTAGACTTCGCTAAAGAAATCGATTTCGCCTTCTTTAATAGTTACGATTGCTTTCTTCCAGGTGCTGGTTCTACCCGCCTGGAAACCACTTCTTGTATATCTGCCTTTTGGTTTTGAAGGCATAATCAACGTGTTCACAGCTCCTACTTTCACCCCTGGATAATGCGCTTCAACAGCAGCTTTGATCTCGGGCTTAGTAGCAGTTTTCACTACTTCGAAGGTGAACTTATTTTCTTCTTCCTGAAGACGGCTAAGTTTTTCGGTGATAACAGGTCTTATTAAAATGCTCATGCTTCAGCCTCCTCAACAGTTGGGATGATGCTTTCCGCAAGAACTGAAACAGCACTTTGCTGGAGAAGAATTACATCCGCGTGTAAAATTTGGTAGGTGTTTGGCTTGTATGCTTCCAAAACTGAAACACCTGGGATATTCTTTGCTGAACGGTATATGTTTTCGTCCGCCTCAGTAGTTAAGAACAATACTTTCTTTCCCTCAAGCTCAAATGCTTTCAAAATATCCGCTACCTGCTTGGTTTTTGGTGCTTCAAAAGTAAAGTCAGTAACCACCTTAATAGCTTCGCCAGTAGCTTTTAAAGAAAGCGCTGATTTTCTGGCCAGCTGAATTACTTTCTTATTCAACTTGAAGTTGTAATCTCTTGGCTTAGGTCCGAATACTGTACCCCCTTTTCTTAAAAGTGGGGACTTAATACTACCTCTTCGCGCATTACCGGTACCTTTTTGGCGATACAATTTCTTGGTACTACCCGTAATTTCAGAACGCTCTTTGGTTTTTGCCGTACCCTGGCGCTTGTTGGCCATGTAACGACGAACGTCTTCATAGATCGCTACTTCGTTGGGCTCAATTGCGAAGATGTCATCGCTAAGTTCAGCCTTACCGCTAGCTTTGGTTCCGTCTATGTTGAAAATATCTAATTTCATAAGTCTTATTCCTCAGCGCTTTTGTTGAAGATTTCAACGTAGCTGCCTTTTGGGCCAGGAATGCTTCCGGTTAAAAGCATCAAGCTGGATTCAGGTAAAATCTTGGCAACACTCAGGTTTTTCACTTTAATGCGAGTGTTTCCGTACTGACCGGCCATACGCATTCCTTTGAATACACGTGCAGGATCAGAAGCACCACCGATAGAACCAGGAGCCCTTAACCGGTTATGCTGACCGTGAGTCTCATCACCAACACCACTAAAATTGTGACGCTTAATAACACCAGAGAATCCACGACCTTTTGAAGTTCCGGCAACATCAACAATGTCACCAATT
>JAKSCW010000398.1 GCA_022360375.1 Balneolales bacterium | reverse complement strand
TGCTATTACTATTGTATTGGTTCTGGGATTTATTTCCGCAAATGCACAACCGTTTAATGTGGATGTGAGTTTTGCAGTAGGAACTCCCCAAGGGAGTTTTGGCCAAAGTTTAGACAGAGAGGCGTACGGCGTTGACTTGGGATTCACCTACCAACCTATACGTGAAATCCCTTTTCATTTTGGATTTGGTTTGATTTATCAAAACTATGGCTGGCGAGAGAGAAGTTCGCAATTTATAGCCGGAGTCCCTGAGGTGGATGTATCGGTTAGAACCACCAACAATATGGTGACTCCGCAACTTCTGTTTCGATTAGAACCAGATATGGGTTTCTTTAGTCCATTCGTGGAAAGCAGCATCGGATTCAATTATTTATATACTGAATCTTCTATTCGTGATGTTTACTTCGATGAAGAAATAGCAAGTACTATAAACTATGACTATGCCACATCAAATTATGGTATTGGTGGTGGTGCAAAGTTTGCATTATGGGAAGGTTTTAGCGGGGATGGCGATTTTCTGGGTGTTCATCTGATCTTAAAGGCCAAGTACATGGTTGGGGGACATGCGTACTATTTGAAGGAAGGAGACCTGGTTAACCGCAATGGAGAATTGATATACAACCTCAGCAGTTCAAGAACAGACTTAACCACATTCAATATCGGGGTTGTACTCAATTTTTAGGGGAATATCTAGTCATAAAAAGCCTCTTTCTTAGTCGAAAGGGGTTTTTATTTATGCCTTTGTTTGAATAGTTTCTGCCAAAAGAAACAAATTTTTAGGGTATGACTAAGGAAGCAAAACTATTTGTGGCGGGAATTCTGATTTCTGCGTTAGTGTATACAATCCCTCTTTATTTTGGAAAAGCCTGGTTGGGCTTGTTCTTATTATTATTAACAGGGATAGCGTATTTGGGAGTTCTTACTAAATATTTCAATATCCATGTTGAATCAATATTTGCCAGGCGTGGTTTCTTCTTATATGCTTTGCTTCTGGTAACTTTTCATGCACTTGCTTTCGCTTATGACTATGGCCGAAAAGATTTTCAAAAGGAAATTTTGCTTCAAATCAGACAAACAATCGAAGAAGGAATTACAAAGAGTACAGTACAGAAACAACTAGTATATGTGCTTGGGCAATATCACCTGCAGGAAGAGAATTCATTAGTAGAAACGGTTGAACAGATTCTTTCTGAGAACCTCGGTGAGTATGGAGAATTCATCGAGCTCCCTGATCAAGAACCAAAACCGGATGATGCAATGGACTACTTCTACATAAAAGATAGAGAAGGTGATAGTTTTTCAGTCATTGGGGTTTCTAATGTGCTTTATGGGGCAAGCCCTGAGTTTCAGAACTATGATGGCCAGGTAGGCAGGTTGGAATTAAGGGTGATTTTAAGTAAAGAGGGGGTTCGGTATGAAGTGGTCAATTAAGACATTAAACGAATGGTTGATTGTGGCACTGGTTTTCTTTGGGATAATGTTTGGTTTTGATTTCATTAGGGGATATGTCTATTTCCTTCCGGATAACATCCATTATCTGTTTAATGCTCATCCCACTACTTTTTTGTTAGGCACAGAGAGCATCGACGCAATAGCCATATTCAGAGGGGATGAGGCGAATGGATTTGATTTTAATGAAAGAACATGGTCAGTTTTTTGGAATGTAATTTTCTATTTCTTTATTGGACCATTCCTTTTGTATTTGGGATTCAAAAACTCCAATCACGAAAAAATGAAACCCTGGTATTGGTATGTTGGAAGTGTGATTTGCCTTGGTTCACTTTTAATAGTACCAACAGAATTACTTGACATACGAGTTTTTAAAAACACAAAGAAAAGTGCAGAAAAAAGCAGGATTAATGACTTAATGCGCCAGGAACTAACAGATATATCGTTCGCAATTGTTCAGTATGAAATTCTGGAAGACGGATTGGGAGAGGGTTTTCATTTACATGAATTGGGATTAGAAAACCTGGAATTTGATTATGAGGTTGTAAGTATGTCTTCAGATACATTGATTGAAATCCGGGTTACCAATCAAAATGTTACAGATTTCAGCGTTATTCAGGAAATTCGTCCTTACAGCAAAGATTTACTGCGAATGAGGAATTAGAATCTTTGTAAAACAGTTTGCCGATTAAACTTCATTCTCGTGCAAAATATTAATTCATTCCGCAAATTCGAGCGTAACAATAAACCGGTAAACCCAGAAGGGGAATATGTTCTGTACTGGATGCAGATTAATCGCCGGTTAGAGTATAACTACGCGTTAGAATATGCGGTTGCCTGGGCAAACAAATTAAATAAACCACTACTTATTTACGAAGGGCTTAGTATAAGTTATCCCTGGATTTGTGATCGGTTCCATATCTTTTTAATGGAGGGAATGAAGGAAAACCTTGATCTGGCAAAAAAAGAAGGGGTAAATTTTTTCAGTTATGTAGAACCTGAAGCAGAAGCGGGAAAAGGGTTGTTTTACAAACTAGCGGAAAAAGCTTGTTGTGTAATCTCTGATGAATATCCTGTATTTATTGTGAAGAAGCATAATGAAAGGGTAGCCAATCGAATCAATGTTCCATTTACTACCATCGATTCGAATGGGATTATCCCACTCGGTATAACAGAGAAAGATCCCTATACGGCATATCTTTTTAGAATTATAATGCAGAAAAAATTTGTTGAAGCGTTTACTCATCCGCCTGAAAAAGAACCTCTTAGAGGTTTAAAAAACAGGAGCAAAGTAAACCTTGGAGAAGAATTCTATCAAAAATATCCTTCCGCTGAAACACTATTTAGAGATATTTCAGATTCGGTTTCAGCCTTAGATATCAATCATAATGTAGGAGCAGTTGAGTGGGCGAAGGGAACACGAAAAGCAGCCTTGAATCAATTGGAATACTTCATAAGTAATGATCTGTTTGATTACGCAGAACAAC
>JAKSCW010000476.1 GCA_022360375.1 Balneolales bacterium | reverse complement strand
TTGGAAGTTGCCGAAGTGTTTCCAATAATCGGCGAGCTGGAATAGCAACCGCACCTTCTTCTTCAATATCTGCCTCGATGCTCTCCACGATAGAAATTTCCAAATCAGTGGCCGTTAACTTCAGTTTGCCAGCCTCACTTTTAAACAAAATGGTTTCAAGAATAGGTAAAGTCGCTTTGGATGGAACCGCACCAATCACAGCCGAAAGACCTTTGTTGAGTTCGCTACTTGAGACAGAAAATTTCATGAAAGTGTATCTAGATTCATTGTTTAGGACATTTTGGCCATGTTATTGCCCTTTTTAGAAGTAGTGCTTATACTAAGAAATCTGCGTTCCCATCGCAACCTGCGGAACGCCAAAAAAACTGTTCAAATAAGCCCATTTTCATTCCGTTATAGCGCTACTATCTCAAGAATTTACCTAGCTAAATGAAACCAACCTGGCTTGCGCTGTTATTGTTGATTCTATGTTCAGGGAATAGCTATGCCCAATCAGAGCTGGCTAAATATGGAAATGATTTTCTAAGTATCGGAGCCGGAGCACGTGCTTTAGGCATGGGTGGCGCCCATTCTGCATTAACCAATGACGTTACTGCCGGTTATTGGAATGTAGCCGGGCTTTCTTCTATTAAAAATACTCAATTCATCTACATGCACTCTGAACGTTTCGGAGGAATTGTAGGATATGATTACGGTGCCATCGCTTTCCCACTGGAAAGTACTGATGGAGTATTAGCCATTAGTTTTATCCGGCAAGGCGTGGATAACATCGCAAATACACTAAATGCCTGGGATGCAGAAAATGACCGTCCGGTTCAGGATGAGGAAACCGTAATTACCACCTTTAGTGCCGCCGACTATGCTTTCTTTGTTTCCTTTGCAAAGGAATACAATGAGCAGCTCTCGCTAGGTGTTAATGCAAAGGTGATTCATCAACGACTCGGTCCCTTTGCCAATGCCTGGGGCTATAGTTTGGATGTTGGTGCACAGTTCAAAACCGATATTGTAGATTTTGGGGCATCCATCCAGGACATTACCACCATGCAAAAGATCTGGTCGGTTTCGGAAGGGGAATTTGAAGGATTCCAGGAAGTGTTCGGAGATTCTATTCCTTCCGGTGAAAACGAATATGTACTCCCTTCGGTAAGGCTCGGAGCTGCAAAAATGTTTTCAATGGATGATTTTGAGTTTGCCGCCGCCGCAGATTTGAATCTTCTTTTTGAGAACCGGCAAGCTTATTACATCAATATTGGCCGGATGAGTCTTGAACCGCATGTTGGAGCAGAAGTGACCTACAAAAACCGCCTTTCGGTTCGAGCCGGACTTACCGATTTCATTGATGACCCGGTTTCCGGGTTTTCTGTTTCCCCTACATTAGGGCTTGGGCTTAAAGTGGCTGATTTTTACCTCGATTACGGCTTTGCCAGCTTTGCCGGAACTTCCAGCACCCTCGGCTACACCCATCGCATTTCACTGAAGTTTGAGTTGAAGAAGAGTTAGTTTGTATCTTTGCAGATGCAAAAGAATATTCTTTTTATTTGTAGCCAAAACAAACTGAGGAGCCCTACTGCTGAACAAATTTGTTCAAATATTGAAGGAATTAATGTTTCTTCAGCCGGCTTAAATAATGACGCTTACAACCCTGTCACTTCCGAATTACTTACATGGGCTGATACTATATTTGTTATGGAAAAAAACCATCTCACCAGAGTGAGAAAAAAATTCGGCAAATATCTTAGCAGTCAAAAGCTTATCTGTTTGGATATTCCTGACGTTTATGGATACATGGAACCTTCATTAGTTCAAGCCTTAAAATCTAAACTTCGACGGTTTTTGGGAGAATTCTAGCATGCGAATCATCCTTCTTGGACCAACTGCATCCGGTAAAACGGAACTCTCACTCCAGCTTGCTGAAGAGTTGGGGACTTCTATCATTTCCGTGGATTCCCGCCAGTGCTACAAATACCTGGATATCGGCACTGCAAAGCCTTCGCAAGAAGAACTGGCCCGGGTTCCTCATTTCAATATCTCAAACCTGGAATTGGAAGTGGAAGACAGCGCGGTAAAGTTTTTGGAACGGGCATCGGTTTGGGAAAAGCAAACCCTTCAGGAATCTGATCATGTGTTGTTTGTGGGGGGAAGCACTCTTCATTTAACCGCACTCATTCAACCATTTCAGGATATCCCGGATTCTAATCCGGAAAACATCAAAGCCCTGAACGCACAAATTGATGCAGAAGGCATTGAACCGTTGTTCCGGAAACTAAAAGAAGTTGACCTGGAATACACTTCCCGAATGGATGGAATGAATCGTCAACGAATTATCCGTGCACTGGATGTATGGATGCAAACCGGCAAACCATTCAGCTCTTTTCACCAGGCTGAAGAACTCCGGCCCAATGCAGAAACGATGGTATTTGGACTCCGCCGGCCACGAGAATTGGTCTACGATCGAATCAACCGGCGAGTGGATTTAATGATTGAAGCAGGGCTGGTGGAGGAAACCGAAGTAATTTTAAAGCAAGGCCATTCTAAAAATCTTCAGTCGCTGCAAACGGTTGGCTACCGGGAAGTGATTTCATTTCTTGAAGGAGATTTCACCAGGGAGGAAATGATCGAAAAAATAAAAACGAATACCCGCCGCTACGCGAAACGACAGTTAACCTGGTTCCGGCGATGGGACTTTATACATTGGCTGGATGCGGAACGAAATTCTAATGATGAGCTAAAAACACAAATGATGGATCACCTGTAAAGGCATGTCTTAATACACCCTTACATAGTCATCAAAAAAATCCTCTTAGCGCATAGCAGCTAAACGATTTTAGCCTTATTTTTTAGCTTCATCCAAATCCAAATCTTCTATGTACAAAGCAAAAGTTAATGTAACCTTACGTCCGTCAATCCTGGATCCAAAAGGCAAGGCGGCGCATCACGCGCTTCAAAACTTAGGATTGAATGCTGTTGAAAGGGTTCGAATCGGGAAATTTATCGAACTGGATGTTAACGCCGATTCTGAAGATAATGCCAAAGAAATTGCAGAAGCCGCCTGTTCCAAACTTTTGGCTAATGAAGTGATGGAAGATTTTACCATCGAAATCGAATAACTTCGAATTCAATACTCACTCATGAATCCCGATGAAC
This sequence comes from Balneolales bacterium, assembly GCA_022360375.1. GTDB lineage: Bacteria > Bacteroidota > Rhodothermia > Balneolales > Balneolaceae > HXMU1420-13. The sequence goes on along the minus strand of JAKSCW010000476.1, from coordinate 1,148 downwards.
TTATTTATTCCGAATTAGAGTACTCTCCGGAATCGGAAACGGATGAGATTGTCGAAGATGTGGTTTTGTCGCCCTGGCGAGTGATATTATACGATGATGACATTCACACGTTTGATGAAGTCATTAACCAGATTATGAAAGCTACGGGTTGTGCACGCCCCTTAGCCGAAGATTTAACCATGAAGGTTCACAATGAAGGCAAAGCTATTGTATTTGAAGGTGAGTTTGAAGAATGCCTGATGGTGGATAGCGTGTTAAAAGAAATTCAACTAGTTACTGAAATTAAAGGATAGATAGTGGCAACATTTGGCGTAATTGTTTTCCCAGGTTCCAACTGCGATCATGATGCATATCATGCCGTAAAACATGTAATGAATTGTGACGTGAAGTTCCTGTGGCACAAAGACACAGATCTATCTGGTATTGATTTCCTGATTGTACCCGGTGGCTTCTCCTACGGCGATTACCTTCGTTCGGGTGCTATTGCCCGGTTTTCCCCAATTATGCAGGAAGTCATAAAATTTGCTGAAAAAGGTGGCCCGGTAATGGGAATTTGTAACGGCTTCCAGATTTTACTGGAAGCAGGCTTAATTCCAGGGGCTATGATGCATAACCATAAACTTCGGTTCGTGTGCAAAAATGTATTTATCCGTTGTGAAACAACGAATTCCCTGTTTACTTCCGGATTAACTAACGGCCAGGTGTTCGACATTCCGGTTTCTCATGGTGAAGGAAATTACTTCATTAACGAAGAGGGATTGAAATCTCTTCAGGATAACGACCAGGTCTTGTTCCGTTATTCGGATATAAATGGAAACCTCACGGAAGAAGCCAATTTCAATGGTTCCATCAATCATATTGCAGGGATTACCAATACCGGGCGAAATGTGCTGGGTATGATGCCCCATCCGGAACGGGCTATGGAAAAAATTCTGGGTTCTGAAGATGGAAAGCCTATTTTCGATTCCATTTTGAATTCCTTGTCGATTGCATAGGATTTAGTACCTTTTGGGATGAATGATCAGCCATTAATCCTGTACAGTAACGGTTTAGTTAAGCGGTATCGCAAACGAACAGTAGTTAGTGATGTTTCTATAAATGTGAAACAGGGTGAAATTGTGGGGCTACTCGGCCCCAATGGGGCAGGA
>JAKSCW010000474.1 GCA_022360375.1 Balneolales bacterium | reverse complement strand
CTTGAGCTTTATAACCCAACAGATGAGGATGTTGCTCTTGTTGATTACGCGATCGCCAGAGTTTCAAACGCTCCTTCCGTTCCCGGGGATTATGAAGAATGGGAAGTTTTTGCAGCTACTGATACTATACGAGCGAATAGCACTTTCTTATGGATGAACCCTGGCGCTGTTGATTCACTATTATCTATTGCTGACGCAACCGGAAGTGCCTTCTTTAATGGTGATGATGCTGTTGCTTTGGTATTTGGTTCTGAGGATAACTACCAGGTATTGGATATGTTTGGTGACTTCTTTGGCGACCCTGGCACCGGATGGGATGTAGCAGGTATTTCAGCAGCCACAGCGAACCGGGTCCTTATCAGAAAATCGGTTGTCAAAGAAGGGAATCCAGCTCCCCAGGGGTCGTTTGGAACCGATGCTACAACCTCGGAATGGATAGTTGGAGAAGATGGAGCTAATGACTTTAGCAATGCCGGGATGCACATGATTGACAATTCAATTATGCTCACAATCCTTCATAACAATGATGGTGAATCGCAATTAATCGCGTTGAATTCAGATGAATCTGATACCCTCTATAACTTCGGGGGTGTTGCCCGGTTCAAAACTGTAGTTGATAATCTTAGAGATGAAGCCACCTATCCGGGTTCTGCTGCAATCCTGCTTTCTTCCGGAGATAACTTTCTGGCCGGACCTGAATTTAATGCAGGTGTTAATGATGGAATCTATTACGATGCCTTAGCTCTTGAGGCCCTTGGTTACGATGCGATAGCAATTGGTAATCATGACTTTGATTTTGGACCACAAACTTTGGCTGATTTCATTAACGAATTTGGCGATTTTGCTCCTCCTTATGTAAGTGCCAACTTAGATTTTACCAATGAACCAAGCCTTAAAGCTCTTGCAGATTCAGGCCGGATTGTAAGCAGCACAATTGTTGAAGCCGGTAACCAGTATATTGGTATCGTTGGTGCTACTACCGATAATCTGCCCTTTATTTCAAGCCCTGGAAATGTAATTGTGAGCAATCAAATTGCGACACTGGTTCAGGCTGAAATAGATGCCCTTGAAGCAGAAGGCATTAATAAAATCGTCCTTATTTCTCACCTACAGGGTATTGAAGAAGACTCGGTATTAGCTACGCAATTGTCTGGCATAGATGTAATGATTGCGGGCGGTGGCGATGAACTTCTTGCCAATGATGGTGATCTGCTTGTTCCGGGCGACGAAGGTCAGGTTTATGGTGATTACCCGTTACTTGTGGACAATCTGGATGGAGACGAAATCCCAATTGTAACCACAAAAGGTTCATACGGATATGTTGGAAAGCTTGTAATTGAGTTTGATGCTGCCGGAGATATTGTTGATGTCACCGACGATTCCGGCCCGGTTCGTGTTTCTGGTGTTGGTATAGATGCCGCAGTTGCTGATGCAGAGCTTCAGGCTGAAGTTGTAGACCCGGTTGTTGAATATCTGGAAGATCTTGCAGCCAATGTAATTGCTGAAACTACCGTACCGTTAAATGGTGTACGAGGAAGTGTACGAAGCACTGAAACGAATCTTGGTAACGTGATTGCAGATGCGTTCTTACATGTTGCCCAGGATCGTGCGGCCAGCTTTGGTGCAAATGTGCCCGATGTGGCACTCCAGAACGGTGGCGGTATTCGTAACGACGATATTATTGACGTGGGTGACATGACCGAGCTATTAACGTTCGATGTACTTCCATTTGGTAACTTCTTAAGCGTTGTTGAAGATCTTTCTGCAGCAACCATGAAAGATATCGTTGAGAATATGCTCGCAGCCCTTGATTCAGACAACAATGCAACGGGTTCAGGAACAGGTCGATTCGGTCAACCGGCCGGTTTCTCATTTACTTACGATCCTACTGCACCAGGCAGAACATTTGATGAGAATGATAACGTGGTAAACCCAGGCGAACGGGTAATTGATATCGTTCTTGAGGATGGAACTTACCTCGTACGCGATGGTGAGGTACTGCAAGATGCACCAACGGTATCACTTGCAACTGGCTCATTCACAGCAGGTGGAGGTGACCAATATCCATTTGGAGATGCTGATGTAGTGCAATTAGGTATTACTGATCAACAAACATTAGCACTTTACCTCTCTGATTCAGAATATTTAGATGGAACGGTAGAAGCTGATGATTATCCTGAAGGTGGCCTTGGCCGAATTAACTACTTAGGAACCACCATTGGAGATATTTTCTCAAAAATTGATGGTGTGCGTGTTACTACAGAAGGTGTAGTTACTCGTGCAGCAGGTAGAATTGCACGTATCCAGGATGATACCGGTGCTATTGCGGTATTCAATTCCAGCGGAGCTTTCCGTGATTCGGTAGAGGCTGGTGCAATTAAGGCCGGAGACTTAATACGTGTAACCGGAGAAATCTCCCCATTTGCGGGATTACAAGAAATTGCAGGTGATTTAAAGTTTGAAGTACTATCAAGACTCAATCCACTACCTCCTGCGATTCCTGTAACTCTAGCGGAAATTGCAGCAAACGGTGAAGCCTACGAGAGTAAACTAATTGCTGTTAGTGGCTTAACTATCGACTCTGATGAAGAAGTATTTTCTGCAAGCACTACCTATGATATATCAGATGCCAGTGGAGAAACTGAAGTTGCACTTCGCATCCAGTCTTCTTCTGACGCTTCTAATGTTATCGGGCAGCCGATCCCTGATGGTGAATTCTATTTTATTGGGGTTCTTAGTCAGTTCGATTTCTCTGAAGAAGCAGGCTATCAGTTGAACCCGGTAGATTCTACAGATATCAGTACTGGCTTTACTATTGCTCTTCTTCATAACAATGATGGTGAGTCTCAGTTAGTGAATCTGGGTTCCGGAAGTGAGGACTTTGGAGGCGTTGCCCGGTTCAAATCTTTAGTTGACCAGCAAAGAAACATGAATGAAAGTATGGGACGTGGAGTCTTAATGCTGTCTTCAGGAGATAACTTCCTTGCCGGGCCGGAATATACAGTAGGTGTTAATGATTCCGTATTCTACGATGCCCTTGCCATTGATGCGATTGGTTATGATGCTCTTTCTTTAGGAAACCATGATTTCGATTTTGGCCCCCAGGTAGCATTCGATTTCATTAACCAAATCGAAAGTGTATTCTTAAGCGCAAACCTTGACTTCTCTGCGAACGACAGCCTTTCGAAATTGGAAAGCGAAGGCAAAATTGCTGCCGGAGAAATTTTTGAAATAAATGGCCAAAGTGTTGGGGTTGTAGGTGCGATCACTCCTAATCTTCCTTTTATCTCTTCCCCGGGAGATGTGGAAGTAGGTTCAGATGTAGCTACTGCTGTACAAAATGTAGTAGATAACATGGAACTCCTGGGTGTTAATAAAATCATCCTTATTTCTCACCTTCAGGGTGTGGAAGAAGACTCTTTACTGGCTACTCAGCTTTCTGGTGTTGATATCATGATAGCTGGTGGTGGTGATGACCTTCTTGCAAATGAGGGAGACGTTCTTATTCCTGGTGACGAAGCCGAAGCCTCCTATCCAATATTTGCTCCGGATGCTGATGACGTACAAATACCCATTGTTTCTACCGCTGGAAACTATGCGTATTTAGGCCAACTGGTTGTAAACTTCGATGCAGAAGGAAATGTAATCGATATCCTTGATGAATCAGGGCCTATTCGCGTTGCGGGTGGATCAAATCCTGATGCCGTACCTGCTGATCCGTACCTACAGGAATTCGTAGTAGATCCGGTTGAAGAAGGTCTGTCGGTACTTAATAGTAATGTGATTGCCACGTCTGACGTGGTACTGCAAGGTGACAGTGATAATGTTCGTTCTAAAGAAACGAACACTGGTAATATTGTTACTGATGCCTACTTGTGGCAAGCAGCATTACTTGCAGATGAGTTTGGTGCCCCGGTTCCGACAATCGCTATTGCGAATGGAGGTGGTATCAGAAATGGTGAGATTCCTGCAGGAAATATCACGGAGTTAAATACTTTCGATATTCTTTCCTTCTTAAACTTCCTAACGGTGGTTGAGAATATTACCCCCGAGCAATTAAAACTTATACTGGAGAATGCTGTTTCAAGAATTGTACTTGTCGATGGAGTTCCAACACGTCAAGGAGATGGAACAGGCCGATACGCACAAGTTGCCGGTTTCTCATTCACATATAATGCATCGCTCGAGCCATTAGAATACAATGATGAAGGAAATATCACCTTTGAAGGCAGAAGAATAATCGATGTTAGTTTAGATGATGGTACTCCAATTATTGAAAAAGGCCAGGTTGTTGATGGAGCTCCTACGCTGAATCTGGCTACGGCCGATTTCACTGCCCGCGGTGGTGATCAATATCCATTTGATGAATCAAATGATCTTACTCTTCTGGGAGTAACCTATCAGCAAACTTTGTATAACTACCTTGTTGCAAGTACTGAAGATGGAGGCCTTAACGGTCAGATTACCGCTGCTCAATATCCTGTTGACGGTGAAGGCAGAATTGCTTTAACCTCAGAACTACCCGTTAATATTGAGCCTTCTGAATCAGGTCTGCCAACAGTATTTGCCTTACAGCAAAATTATCCTAACCCATTCAATCCCTCTACGAATATCCAGTTTGATTTGCCTGAAAATGCAAATGTAAATCTTACTGTATTCAATATGTTGGGCCAAAAGGTTATGACTCTTGTAGACAGGAGAATGGAAGCCGGATATCATAGTGTTGTATTCGATGCCAGAAGCCTGGCAAGTGGTATGTATATCTACCGTATCCAGGCAGGAAGTTATATAAGCACAAAGAAAATGATGCTTATTAAATAAGCCAAAGATTCTGCTATGAGATAAGCAGAGACGTAGCTTTAATTCATGAGTCCCCCGCATTAATTTGTGGGGGATTTTTTTGTGCTCATCTATTTCATAGATTGCCTCAAAAAATGCGCACTAACATCCTTTTGTTTATACTGTTATTTGTTCACTGCACGGATATAGATTATGGTACCGAGATCTTTCTGGGGGAGTATTCAATAGAAAACGGGCTACTAATCATTAAATCTTTAGAGAACATCAGTCAAAACCCGGGTTATGATAACCAACCCTCCTTCTCTGGTGATGGGAAAGATGTGTTGTTCAGCTCTACGAGAAATGACCAGACAGACATTTTACAATATACGGTCTCCTCTGGGGCAAAAAACTGGTTAAGTAATACCGCAGGTAGTGAATATTCTCCAACTTCAATGTATGGAGATTCAACAGTGTCCTCCATCCTTCTTAAACCAGATGGTGAACAGTTGCTTTGGAGTTATCCCATTACAATGGATGAACCATCCGTTATAGCAGAAAATGAAGTTATCGGCTATCACACCTGGTATGATTCCAATAACCTGTACACCTTTGTTCTTTCAGATTCTACCAACCCGAATTCAACGCTTGTTCAATTCAACCTTACCACCAATGAACGAACTGTGCTTGCGGAAAACATTGGCCGATCATTACACCGAATTCCCGGGAGTACACAGATAAGCTTTATCCAAAAAGGCGCTGAAGTCTGGACAATCAATGCTTACAATCATGCATCCGGTGAAATTGAAGTTTTAACTGAAACCCTTCCGGAAGCAGAAGACATGGCATGGTTATCTGAATCGATACTACTCATGGGTTCAGGATCCATACTTTGGATGAATGATTTAGGTTCTTCCCGCGGCTGGACAGAATTACAAGATTTGTCCGGGTTCGGAGTAAGTGACATTACTCGTTTAGCCGTACATACTGAAACTAATCAAATCGCTGTTGTTTCAACCCTTTAAATAAAAAAAGGCCAGGTAATCACACCTGGCCTTCTATTCTCATATTAGCTTATCTTGAAAGATCATCTAAGTCCGTGCGGAACACCCTTACAAATTCGGCTTACCGCATCATGGCTGTGCAAACTTTCGAAGTGGGCACAGCGCACTACAAAATCTCTTATGCTATTGTAAGTATCTAATTCCTCGTACAATAGCCTTGCAGCATCCTCTACAAATTTTTGATACGTTCCGTTCATTTCAGCAAAAGCTTGTTCATCTTCTCTCTTAACCATCACCTGAGTTTCTGTTTTCAATGCTTCACGACAAATTTGAACGAGGTCCTCCACGAAAAATTCGTCTTTAAGGGCCACTGTTACTTCCGCTTCACTGCGTTGACTATGGGGTATTGCAGCTACTCCCCTGGTTTCGCGGGCGTGTTCTGCCAATTCATAAGAACATGGACAAGCACTGGAATACACAAATTTCAGATGCATCAACTTATTAAACCGGTCATAGCTGTCTAAATGCCCTTCGAATGCTACATCATAGTATTGGTAGCCCTGCATTTCAGACCTCAGACTCTTCATGAGCATGGGATAGGAAAAAGAGATTCTCAAAAAGGATTCCTGTGAGTCAAGATCTTCCTTGTAGGCTTTAAGAACCTCGTTAATCATATCCAGAGAAAAGACCTCATCTTTGAACTTATAGAAAGTGCGCATGATGCGGCTCATGTTTATTCCCTTTTTTCCCGCATCTAAACTTACATACCCATCAATAGAGGCCTGAAGATTAACCGGGTTCCCTTCCAATGCTTTGATCTTTAAAGGAAGATTAAAATTCGATATACCAACTTGCTGAATAGGAACATTTGCTCCTTCGATTGAAGAAGAAGGGCCATTCTGAAGATCAGGCAATGTTTCTTTGTATTCCGGGGTAATAGTAAATGTGGGATCGTAAAACTTACGAACACTTGTATTAATCATAACTCTCTGTAATAGTCTACTTATTAAATATTTTCGATAGTTCTGAAAGGACAATATTCAGCTATGTTTCGTTCAGTCTCAAACAGCTTTACCGAGTACAGCACACTTCCCTTCGATGATATCGCTTCAACCGGCGACTTAAGTTGCTGGTAGAATGCATATACAAGGTTTTCAGAAGTTGGAATAATCCCCTGCAAAAAAGGAACATCCAGATTTAGATTCCTGTGATCACAGGGTTCCAGAACCCTTTCTTCTATAACCTTTTTCAGTGTACCTAAATCTACTACATAGCCGGTTTCCGGATCAGGCTCCCCCGCAACTGTGACTTCGATTATATAATTATGACCATGCCAATTCGGATAGTTACACTTTCCAAAAGTACGTGCATTCCATTCATCCGGTTTTTCCGGATTTTGTAAGCGATGTGCAGCATTAAAATGAGCTTTTCTGGTAACGTAAATCACTGGAGTCCCTTAAGTTGTTCAACTTTAAAACCACATTGAATGGTAAGAAATTCCCAAAAAAAGAGGAGCCCCAATTCCTTGGAGCTCCCCTTGTGATCAGCACACCTCACAACTAAGTGAGACGTTTCGTGAGTAGAAAACCCGTTATTTAATTAAGGTCATTCTTTTTGT
>JAKSCW010000321.1 GCA_022360375.1 Balneolales bacterium | reverse complement strand
TTCTTTATCCTGAATACCTATTCTCCTCAACTTTCACTTCCGGCATTAAAAAAAATCCTTCACCGCACTCCCGGGTTTCCTGATCAATTTGAAGCTGCGACATTAGGAATAAAAAGCAGTTCAGGTAAAAAAATTGAGCTGGGCAACCTGATTAGATTCAAGAGTCAACTCTGAACCTGTTATTCCAGGTTCAGAGTTTAACTAAGAGATTTTTATCAGTTATTTGATCGTTCAATAACTCTAAAAGCACTGCTGTCTAATCTTTCTTCACTTTCAGCACCAATTACGTTCATTTTAATAATTGGAGAAATTTCCCCGGAATAGGCTTCTTTAATCTCTAACAGGGTGCCAGGCTCCTCTGTTATTTCTACCACACGTACACCCTGTTCATTAACTACTACTTCAGCATATCCATCAGCTGAACTATTTTCGTGTAAGAATTGCTCAATTTTGAAGGCGATAACTGAATCAGGTGTTGAAGAATCAAGTCGGATTTCGAATGTGCCTAAGGCTACTTCATACAATCGTTTTTCAACGGTTTCTTCAATAGGCAAAATCTCAACGGATCCAAAATTGTATGCACCAGATATAGCATTCTTCTTAGCAACGGCAGCATCGTAATCTGCTTCCGGGAGAATCATTACCACTTCCATTAGGTTAGAGTTACTACTTTCTCCTGATTCTTCTTGCTCAAAAATTACAGGAGTAATGCTAAATTCAGATGCACTTATGTCTGGGATTGTTGCCAGTGCAGTTTTCAATTGGGCAATCTCTGCTTCGGCATAACCCCGGATCATGAATCCAATTTCTTCTTCGGTTTCAACAGGAAGTGTACATGCAATGAGCACCATTGCTGTAATCGTGATGGATGCTGCTACTTTATATATTCTATTCATTTTTTTTCTGGGTTTGGGTTGTTGATCCAACCATGCTCCCAGTTCATTAAATGAAGCGGAATGATCCTGATTTCTGAGGGAATTAAAAGCTTCTGATCGTTTCATTGCATTATCCCATCGATTTATATTCGTTGATAATTCCAGAAGTCTCATGGTACAGATCGTTTGATTTGAGTATTGAGTTTTGGTTTGATGACTGACCATTCGATCCAATCATCTGTAACTGTTCCATGATTTCCTTTAACTTTTTCCGGGTTCTGCTTAACCTGGATTTTACTGCCGATTCGCTCTTCTCATTTTGAATCTTTGTGATTTCCTGTATAGAAAACCCACCTATTTCGAACAGAAGCAAGGCAGCGCGTTCCTTTTTTTCCAATTTTGATAAAGCGGCAATCAGTATTTGGTTGTCCTCAAAATAGTGAGAGGAGAACACCTGAAAAGCTTCTTCACCTTCATTAGTATTCAGCGACACAAACCTGCCCCAAAAAGGTCTTCGAACAGCGTTATAAAAACACCGGGTGATAATCTGAAATAGCCAACTTCTAAACTTCTCTTTATCATTCAGCTTTTCAAAGTTCTCGAAGGCTTTCAGCAATGCCTGTTGCATTATTTCTTCAGCTTCGGCCATCGACGATCCCGAGCATAATGCTCTGCAATAATTCGCAGCAGCGTTATAATGAGGTTTCAGTAATTGGGTAAATTCAGATTTAGACACCAGAATCAGTTTTGGAATTCATGGTTAGCGCGCTTACAACCATTAGACACCACAAGATGTGGAAAAGTCGCATAAAACTTTATTTCCGTTTTGAAAGAACTGCAATCTGTTTTCACTTGTGTATATTGGCATCATAGTTAAACCATTACCGGGTAACGCAATGCCTGAACTTCTTCATTTCTCAACTCTGGTAGAATATTGCCACGGCGTAAATATCTCTCCTCCCAAAAGTGATTTGTATGATATAAGAACGTTCGAAGAGAACATGGTTTCAGTGCGGCATCAAATGCCGCATTTCAAACATGAATTTTATGCCATTGCATTAAAGATTGATGGAGGAGGATTTGCCACTACCGGGAACTATGATACCAAAGATCGATTGGCTACTATTTTCTTTAATTCCCCATACCAGATTATACATTGGGATATTGTTCCGGACTGGAAAGGGTACTATGTAATTTTCAGTGAAGATTTTTTCAGGCGCCTCAAACCTGACGCAAAAATCACCCGGCAATTTCCCTTTTTCCTGAGTGATTACACGATTCCCTTGACCGTCACCCCCGATGATATTTCTATATTCGAAAGGGTATTCGAACATATTTACAGAGAACATCAAACCGGCGGAAAACTCCACCAGGAAATTATCGTTGATTTGGTGCACATATTGCTTTTAAAAACCAAGCGCCTCTATGATGAACAACAGGCAGGAGTTGAAATAAGTACCCATCAGCGTGATGGAGATATAAACCTGGTTTCAAGATTTAAATCATTAATCGAAACTTCTTTTTATTCAAATCAATACTACGAGGATCAAACCCCGCACCAGGTTCAGTTCTATGCTGAAAAACTCGCTATCCATCCCAATCATCTGAATGCCGTAGTAAAACGAATTTCCGGCAAATCAGCCCTGGAGCTTATCCAGCAGCATGTTCTTTCTTCGGCCAAATCCAAACTTCGGAACACCGGGCTTTCCATTAAGGAAGTCGCTTTTCAGCTTCATTACCAGTACCCCAATCATTTTTCTTCCTTTTTTAAGAAAAAAACCGGGATGAGCCCCGGTGATTTCCGCTCGAAATAAGCATTTCCTACCCTTTCTTTGAAATCTGTACGCATTGCATTGATGTGCGTAGGGGTTCATCAGTTTGTGTTTGATAGCTTAGAAGTGAATCAAAACAACCAATAAAACCAGAATTATTATGAAAACTTCAATTGTAATTCTTTCACTCTTAACGTTATTAATACCAACTACTATGTTTGCTACCGTACTCACTTCAACCCCCACTGAGAAAGAACCATCAGACCTGGCCTCCGTAATATTGAATTTCTTCTCGGACGTGGATGAACAAAACTGGGATCGGGTTGCTGAAGCAATGACCGATTCTGTATACATCAACTACACCGAATTAGGTGGTGCCCGGGGATTCTTCACTCCTGATGAAATCCTGACAACCTGGAAATCTTTCTTACCAGGATTTGAGCGTACTATTCATAACGTGCATAACATAGCCACCTGGGAAGTTGGTGACCGGGCAACAGCCACGATGGATGCCATTGCTCTTCATTTTTTAAATGGAGATGAATGGACTGTATTTGTAGGATATGATACTGAATTCATCAACAACGATGGGCAATGGAAACTGGCCCGGATTGACCTGAGTTTGTACTCTGTGCATGGAAATGAGGAATTACCTGCCCAGGCCCTGGAACCGGCCTCCTTTCCTGAATTCAATTTGACGATGTCTGAAGACACTCAACAAACCGTGGAAGCTTTCTTCGAGGCTCTTGAATCACAAAATCTGGAGGCTTTGGTGGCAACTTTCGATGAAAACATTGTTCAAACAATGCCTTTGGCACCGAACAACTTTCCAAAAGAAATTAAGGGTAAAAACAACCTCCGTAATCAATACTCCGGGGTAATGGGTTTCAATCAGCGTTACAACCGCACTTACTTTACGACCGTTGATCCTTCAATTGTTTTGGTAAAGTTTGAAGGAACTATCACTACTTCCGAAGGCCAACCATACAACAATTCCTACGTGAATGTCTTCAAAGCAGAAAATGGGATGATTACTGAAATCATCGAGTACTTCAATCCAAACATTTTATTACGTGGCTGGCCAGGTCTCCGTCCTGAAAATTATTCAGTGCACGCAAGTGGAGCACCTGTTTCCAGTGGAGTTACATTACAGCGCGTTCAATTCGAAAGTAACGGATTGAACCTAGCCGGACACCTCTTCCTTCCTCCAAAGTTTGACGAAACCGCTCAATATCCTGCTATAGTGGTAACCGGAAGCTGGACCAGTGTGAAAGAGCAAATGCCAGATAACTACGCCAGCCTGCTTGCCGAAAAAGGATTTATCGCACTCACGTTCGATTTCACAGGGTTTGGGGAAAGTGAAGGCCAGCCACGCCAGGTAGAAGATTACACCCTGAAAATCGAAGATATTAAATCTGCTCTTTCTTTTTTAACCAGCCATAAGAATGTAATAGCCGCTCAAATAACGGGCCTTGGTGTATGTGCCAGCGCCGGATATATGGCCCACGCTGCCGCACAGGACGAGAGAATTAAAGAACTGGTGCTTGTTGCCCCATGGCTGCATAATCCGGAAATGGCTCGGGCAATTTACGATATGCGTCCCGGAGGTTCCGAAGCACTATTGGCGGCTGCACAGGCTGCAAAACAAAAATATGCGGAAACCGGAACTATGGACTATGTACTTGCTGCCAGTGAATTGGATCCTCTTAGTGCTATGTATGTTCCCGAAAATGTGTTCGATTATTATCTGAATCCTGCCAAAGCTGCAGGCCCTTATTACGATAACCGGTTTGCGGTAAGTAGCTGGGAACCGTGGATCAATTTTGATGGAATTGCTGCTGGAAAATCTGTGAAGCAGCCTACATTCATTGTACACAGTGAGTCTGGTGCAATACCTGATGGAGCCAGGTTATTCTATAACTCGTTAACCGAATCAAAAAACATCGTATGGCTGAACGAGTTCAACCAACAGCAGCTTTATCACGAAACGGAAGCTGTTCACACTGCGATTGATCATGTGGTTGAATATTTGAACAGACACTAAACACCCTTTGCTTCAACCTCTTAAAGGATATCATTCGATGAGTGATATCCTTTTGTTTTATTGAGATAAACAATACGTTTAGCAGATGATACACCATTACATATAGCATAATTGAGAGCAAAACAATGACGGAAGCCGAACATCTGATTTACCAGTTTGATGGTACCCAAAGAGAGATCCTGTTGTTCTTCCATGAAATGCTGACAACCAACTATTTGCTTACTTACAAAGTAACCTTCAACAACCCTTGCTACTATAAAAAAAGCTGGATTTGCTATTTAAAACCCTTAAAAAACGAACAGGTCGAACTAGCTTTTATGAGAGGTAATGAGTTATCGAATAATCAAGGGCTTTTAAAAAGTAATGGCCGCAAACAATTAAGAAGCATTGAAATTTCCGATTTAAAAGCGGCTCCGTTAGATGCTATTAAAGAGATTTTAAATGAAGCCATCTACCTGGATGAAATAAAGCCCTATGAATCCAAGAGAAAACGGAAAAACTAAATAATTACTGCAGACAAACAGCCCACCTCTGACGTGGGATTTTCGGAAATAGATACCACCTCTGAAACCCGTGTGGATAATGGGCGGCCTGGGTCACATTGAGCTATAAAACATCTTAATCACGCTTCGAACTCAACAGTGGCTGACACCACGCAAAGCCAACCATTCCCCATCCTGTATTAATAATATTAAACGCCTTTACCGTTGTGGCCTCTCCCACAAAATAGGTACACAGAAATGCCCTTTTGTGGGATTGAAAATCATGGCTTTCGAAAATATAATTTTACTGAAAGCAAATTTCATGAACTAAACATATGGGGGTTATTATGACTGAACCAACAAACAGAGAAAAAGAACTGCAAACGTACATTGATGGTCTGATGGGTGATGCTGAGCATCTCGATTTTGACCTGACAGATCCAAAACAGTACGAGTATGCACGCCTTATGGCTGAAAAGGGGTTTGATACCGAACGATACCCGGGAATACTTAAAACACTTGACCTGCACAGGGATATGCAGGAAAAAGGAGAAGCAGGAATTGAAAGTACATCTGACAATTCATTTGCGAATAATTACCAGATTACCGGCCTGAGTACGACAGTAACCAACAATAATAACATAGCATCTAACGGACTGGGAACCGTTGCCGGAGGTTACAACAGCCTCAATTTGTTTTTATTCGTTAAAGATAATACCACCGGGGATACGGTTGTTCAGGGCACAAACAGCGGCATTAAAGATACCGTACTAAATGTGGCTACAAACTCTGCTGCGGCTAATCTGCAAAATGTTACTGCATACATGCAGGTTGGAGGTACCGCTGCGGATGGCACCCCTATTAATACATTAAAAAAATATACTGCACTGTACGAAACGGAGTCGGACCCAACTATTACTCAACCAGTAGCATATTGTTCTAACCCTTTTGTTCCAAATGCCATTAATATTGCGATGGGTCGGCCATGGAGTGACAAGCAGAGAGGAGTAAGATACGACTATAGTTGGGATGACGGAAGTATGGCGGGGAAAGTTCCTCTTGTGGGTAGTGTAACATTCAAAAAAGACATAAAAACCCCGTTGGCACTAAATAACACATTATTGCTTCAAATAAATGTTACGAACAAGTCAAATGGTGGAACCCTGTCAATTACGCCGCAGAATCTGGGAACCGTAGCAGGCGCTTTTTCGATTGACGGAAGCAATCCCAAGCAATTGAATTTTTCGCTCCATGCACCTACTACGAGCGAACCAACCCCTGATAACCCAATAGTCTTTACCGACGTAACGTGGCCATCTGATCTCATTGCACTGTTTTATTGTTCCATGCTGGTACAGTTCACAGACGGAACGTACGGTAGCGCCATTGTTCAAAGTGTAGAGGGGGGAACTGATGACGATCCACTTGACGGAGTGCTAAACATTGATCCCATTTCATTTATTTATCACTGCCTTGCCGAAGGTACAAAAGTAACCATGGCCAATGGTACCCAAAAACCCATCGAAGAAATAGTAGCAGGTGAGGAGGTACTTACCGGAGAAAATAACGAAGCCGCTCTTGTTGAATTTACCAACAAAGGGGCTCATTTTGGTGCTGCAATTCTCATTAAATCGGCCGATGGAAATAAGATTATAGCAAGCCGGGAACATGTATTTATTTCACCTGAAGGAATAAAACACGCTTATGATCTTAGAAGAGGGGATGTGCTTTTAATGGAGAATAAACAAAGCCAGATTACTGATGTAACTACACTTCCGGACTACGAAGGTATCTTCTATAATCTGGGCCTGAAATCCAAGACTAATAATGCCGGCCGTATTGAAACATTCGTGGCGAATCGGTTTGTAGTTGGAGATATCATGGCCCAACGAAAACAGACAGAGATAAACAGGAACGACATCAGTTGGGTAAAAAGCCAGGTGCCGGAATACCTGCACACCGATGTTGACTCATATTTTGAAGACAAATCATTGAAATAAGGTATACCGTTATGTCTAAACGATATTTAATTACTTACGCAGAAAAAAAGATGGATTTCGCTGGTGCCTTGGGGATCCTTGAAATGGACGAAGCACGATTTGAATCAGGAATGAAACTCCTGGCAGAAGGCAAAATGGAAGAAGGTTCTCCTGTTCATCTGGATCACCTTGGAATTACTGTTATTGACCTTGAAGAAAGCGAAGTAACAAGATTATCCGCTAAAAGCGAAATTCTTGCTGTTGAAGAAGATATGGAAGTAACCATACAGGGCTTTATACCTGAGGATTCCGTAGAATTGGCCAAAGAAATACTTGGTTCGAAAAAAAGCGGAGCTGTTGCTACAACCCCCGTTTGGAATATCCGGAATGTGAAAGCTCCTGAAGCCTGGGCTGTTGGAATTGACGGAACAGGAATTAATCTTGCCATTCTTGATACCGGCATCGCAGACCATCCGGATCTGGTAATTTCAGGCGGAGCAAATTTCACCTCAGACAATACAACGCCAGTATATAAAGATGAAAATGGCCATGGAACTCACTGTGCAGGGATAGCTGCTGGAAGAAATGGTCTTAATGGGGTTTACGGAGTAGCAAAGAACTGTAATCTTTACGCCGTTAAAGTATTAGGCAAATCTGGCAGCGGCAGTTTTTCCTGGATTTTTGCAGGAATGAATTGGTGTGTATCAAATAATATCCAGGTAGCGAGTATGAGTCTCGGTGCAAAAGCTGGTCCAAGTACGGCAGCAGCAACTGCAGTGGAAAACTGCCAGGATAATGGGGTAACCGTGATTATAGCAGCAGGCAATTCATACGGAACCTCTTTCCCCTGGGTATGCACCCCTGCCAATGCGTATAAAGCCAATGTACATGAGGCAAGCCCTGTGGCTGTGGCCGCGGTAAATCAAAGCAATAACATTGCCAGTTTCTCATCAAGAGGATCCCGGAATAATACACCCGACTGGAACCAGGTTAATGTTTCTGCTCCGGGTGTAAGTATATATTCAACATACTTAAATAACGGATACACTGTAATGAGCGGGACAAGTATGGCTTGCCCTCATGTCGCGGGCCTTGCTGCGCTTGTATACCAGAAATACCCGGGGGTACAGCCACAAATGGTTGAAGGTAAAATTGTTACTACAGCAACAAATCTAGGGAGTAGCCCCTACCCGAATGAACCCTATGGCTATGGTCTCATTAACTGCTATGAGGCTGTAAAATAGAGCTCTATTTCTTGTAACTTGGGTATGCCATCGGGATTGATGCACAAAAAAGATTTCACAAGGTCTGATATAAGCATCACTCTATGGCTGCCCAACAAGGAAGACAGAATATGCCATCAAACAAGATAGAAACGAATCTGAAGATCTCAGCTGAAAAAAGCCCGAAAAAAGAATTTAAAGTGCTGATAGTTTGCAATGAGGATATGAGAACAGAAGAGCTGGCACTTAGAGATTTCAGTAAACCAATGAAGAATATTGTTTCCGGTTTTTTAACCGGTAAAAGAATCCTGGAACTCTCCATGCATGAAAAAATAGTGTCTATCGAGGAAGATATAGACGTTAGCAGCTTGTAAGAAATAACAACTGTAATTGTACAGGCATTTTTGTTTAAAATCGCAGGGTTTATTTCCGTATCAATTACAGTAAGATGTTCGACTGCTTAAAGTTATAATTTAATGGATAGCATGCTTGCGGTTATTGCATTCGTTTAACTAACTTTGAAATACGATTCATTAAAAAAACGAATCACTACCCTTCCTACAAATAATTCAATGATTAAATAACTCAACACATTCCGCTGAACGCGTTCCGATTTCCTTCTCGGAACTTGATTAGTCACCTCAAATAACTAAACAAGATGGTGACTTAGACTTCAGTTCCCTGTCTATGTGTTTTTGAGTCATTAACATTCTCTGCATCTGGTTTGGGAGCCACCGATTTTACAGC
>JAKSCW010000375.1 GCA_022360375.1 Balneolales bacterium | reverse complement strand
CAGCGGACTACATGATTGATATATTAAATAGGGATTTGCATGGCTATTTCAATAGTAAAGCTGGTGATCGACGTCCTTTTACTACGCCCGGAGCTGGACTTTGGGGGCCAAAGGTTATGATTATTAATGAACGTGCGGGATCAGGTGGTGATTTACTACCATTTATGTTCAGGAAGGAAGAAATCGGACCATTGATCGGAACACAAACCTGGGGAGGCCTGGTTGGTACCTGGGATACTCCTCGTTTTGTGGATGGAGGGCGAATGGTGGCACCTCGCGGAGGATTCTATAACCTCGATGGCGAATGGGATGTAGAAGGAATTGGAATAGCTCCGGACATTGAAGTGTTAGATTCACCCAAAGACCGAATGAATGGCATAGATCCACAATTGGAAGCAGCTATTCAGGAGGCGTTAAGACTTCTGGAAGGGTACACGGATCCAATTCTTGAAACACCGGCTGATCCCATTCGCTGGAAACGACCGGTAAATTCAAATAATAAATAGGGATTAGTAGTTTTTTCGAATAGCGTCAGCCACTACCTCCGGAACCCGTTCATCAAAGGGGCTGGGGATAATAAAGTCCTCACTCGGATTGTCTACACAATTGGCAATAGCTTTAGCTGCTGTCAAAAACATTTCTTTGGTGAACTTGGTGATCCGGGCATCCAGTGCTCCACAGAATAATCCCGGAAAAGCCAATACATTATTGATTTGGTTTGGGAAATCGGAACGGCCGGTTGCAACTACCCGTGCGCCTGCAGCTTTGGCTTCATCCGGCATGATTTCCGGAGTGGGATTCGCCATAGCGAAAATGAATGGATCAGGAGCCATGGTTTTGATTATGTGCTGAGTTAATACTCCCGGGGCGGAAACCCCGATGAACACATGAGCGTCAACTAAAGCGTCTGCTAACGATCCTTTTTTGCTTTCAAAGTTGGTAAGTGAAGCTACTTCCTGTTTTATGGGATTCAAATCAGCCCGATCTTTATGAATGATCCCTTTGCTATCACACATAATAGCTTCTTTCACACCTGCTTCGAAAAGCAACTTTACGATAGATACCCCGGCGGCACCTGCACCATTAATAACTACTTTCAGATCTTTAAATTCACGATCAGTGATTCTACATGCATTCACCATGCCTGCTAAAGTTACAATCGCTGTTCCATGCTGATCGTCATGAAAAACAGGAATATTCAGCTCTTCATCCAGGCGTTTTTCAATTTCAAAACAACGGGGAGCGGAAATGTCTTCGAGATTGATTCCTCCAAAAGTGGGTGCTATTGCTTTTACCGCGGTTATAATTTCCTCGGTATCCTGGGTGTCTAGCACAATGGGAATAGCATTCACTTTGCCAAATTTTTTGAAAAGTACCGCCTTTCCTTCCATTACAGGAAGAGAGGCTTCGGGACCAATATTACCCAGTCCAAGCACCGCAGACCCATCGCTTACTACCGCTATCAGGTTTCCCTTTGCAGTGTATTCATAGGCTTTGGATACATCTTTTGCAATTTGCCTGCAGGGTTCTGCAACTCCGGGAGTATAGGCGATACTTAAATCATGCTTATTAGTAAGTTCAAACTTCGATTCAATAGAAATTTTCCCCTTTTTTCGGGCATGCGCTTCCAGCGATAGCTGGGCATAATCGGTAGTTGGCATAGTGTTAGGCTGCTGGTAAATAAAAAAGGCGCAGATTAATTTCCGCGCCTTGGTTGCATAATTACTCCTCTTCCTGTTCAGCCGTTATATCAATCGTATTATTTGATTTATTGATATCAGCTAAGCGTTGGCTTGGATCTATGGTAATTGATTTAATATTGTCTGCCGAAGTTGGGATGGTTAAATCATAGGTTGGATTTACCCACGGCCAGTCTTCTGCTATGGTACGGGGTAGTTCATTTTCTGCTGGCTTTTCACCCCGCATGATACGAAGCGGAATGTAAAAGATTTCCTCACTGCCATCGGTGTACTCCACATGAATATCCAGTGGCATGGGCATTAAGCTGATTCTTTGAAACTGAACGGTTGTGCTTTCACCGTCACTATCGATATTGGCAATTCGATAGTCGATAGTTTTAGTAGTTTGAACAAAGTATTCATGGTACCAATCCATTACCATTCCTGATTCTTTTTCCATTATTCGGAGTATATCCAAATCGGTAGGATGTTTTAATTTCCAGGTATCGTGCAACGTTTTCATGGCCCGGCGAAATGCTTCCGTACCCATGATGTAATCCAATTGCCCAAGATAAACCGCTCCCTTACTGTAAGCAGCACGGCCATAAGCAAAATTCGTGTTATAATGATCAGCGTGCGTGGTCATAGGTTCTTCTAATCCCGATTCTACTAAGCTGTAGTACCCACGATATGAACCTGCGTATGGAAAAACCTCCCCTCTTTCGAACAAATAATCCATGGTTTCATTAGAGGCGTACACGGTAAAACCTTCATCAATCCAGGCGTATAAAGCCTCATTGGTAGCAATCACATTTTGGTACCAGCTGTGATACATTTCATGCACACTTACCCCAACCAGGCTTCCTAATGATCGCGCCCCGGTAATCAAAGTTCCCATTGGATATTCCATACCGCCGTCGCCACCTTGAATAGTGGTATACTGCGGATATGGATACTCCCCAAAATGCTGGTTTGCGTATTCAAATGCACGGATCATAAACTCGGGAAGTTGCTCCCAATAGGACAAATATTGGGCATTTTCTTCATCAGAGGCTTGTATGCTGATTTGATCTTCCTGGTAGAAAAAGTGAAGCATAGGCCCATTTGGAACCTGTGCTTTAGTATGTACGAAATCAGGATCAGCTCCCCAGAAGAAATCGAGTACATCCTCTGCCACAAAATGATAGGTGATTTTGTCTGAATCATGGTTTATTTCTACTCCTTCATCTTCGTACCCATGCCCTATTTCATTGGGATTTTGAAGAATTCCGGTTGCTCCAACCAGGTAATCGCTATCAATGTTGATTTTAACATCAAAATCGCCAAACACACCGTGGAATTCACGCCCTATATAAGGATTTGGGTGCCACCCTCTGTAGTCATACTCAGCCATTTTAGGGTACCACTGGCTCATTGAAAACTCTACTCCCTCCGCATTAGTACGGCCAGAACGACGAACCTGCAACGGAACCTGGCTATCAAACTCCATATCAAAAGTCACACTTTGTCCTGGCTGGATAGGTTCGTTCAAATCAACCACCAAAATAGTACCTTCTACTTCATAAGAAACGTCTTCACCATCCTGTTTTAGCGAATTGACGTTGTGATATCCAACTTCATCTTCATCTAAATACAAAATACGATCCCGAACCCGGCCATCCGGATCGGCAATGGTTCTGGAGCGAACATCCATCATACTTCCGGGCTGAAAAGCATTGAAATACAGGTGATAAAAAACAAGCTTT
>JAKSCW010000280.1 GCA_022360375.1 Balneolales bacterium | reverse complement strand
TATTATCTGATGACATTGCGACGGCTAAATTTGCTTGTGATCTGCCACGATGCAAAGGGGCATGCTGTGTTGTAGGCGATGCCGGCGCGCCTGTAGTGAAAAGTGAGGTTCCTGTTCTTCATAAAGCCTACCATTTCTTAAAAGACGAATTGCGTCCGGAAGCAATAGCAGTTGCCGACCGTGAAGGAGTAGTAGTTGGTTCAGAAAAAGCCGGGTATGAGATCTCCTGCGTAGGGGAAGCTGAATGCATTTTCGTGAATTACGATGAGCAAAAAGTGGCTTACTGTACCATTCAAAAAGCTTATTTTGAAGGTCGTTTTGGTTGGGAAAAACCCCTTAGTTGCCACCTGTTCCCTGTTCGCCTGAAGAAAATTGCCGGGTTCGATTACGCCAATTTCGAATACGTTCCAAAAATTTGTTCTGTTGCTTGCGAAAAAGGGGAAGCCGAGGGTACTTATTTAGCTGAATTTTTAGAGAAGCCCCTGGTTCGTAGGTATGGGCAGGAATGGTACAATGAGTTTTTAGCCGCTTGTGAAGATATAAGGAGAAACGAGCATGCTTAAGAATCAACAAAGCTTAGGACAGCGACTTTCCCAGGGGCTACAACAAAAGCTTTCGCCCCAGCAACTTCAATACATTAAACTGTTGCAGATTCCGACTATTGCCCTGGAGCAACGGATCAAAGAAGAAATGGAATTGAACCCTGTATTAGAGGAAGTAGATGGGTCTGCAAGTCAACTGGAAACACTTGATTCTGTTTCTGAAGAGACCGAGCAACCCGATTCTGAAGATGCGCTCGAAAGCCTGGAAGAACATGAAGTAGACTGGGACGATTTCAATGATAACACGGATTATGATGGCGAGACCTATTCCACACCGGTAAATCCAGACATTGAGGAATGGCGTGATCTTCCCAATCCTTACCAGGAAACATTGCTGGAACGATTGGAAGAGCAGGTTTCTTTACTGGATTTCAATGAAGAAGAAGAGTTGATTGCCGATCAGATATTAGGTTCACTGGATGAAGATGGATATTTCCGGAGAGAACTTATTGCGGTGGCAGATAACATCACCTTCAATCATGGCGTGTTTATTGAAGAGGACGAGGTAGAAGCTGTGCGAAAACAAATTCAATTGTTAGATCCCATCGGGATTGCTTCCCGCGATTTGCAGGATTGTTTGCTCGTACAACTCGAAAATTCTGATCCGGAATTGCCGGGAAGAAACCTTGCGATCCGGGTAGTGCGGGATGCATGGACAGCCTTCGAGAAGAAGCATTTTGCCAAGCTTGTGCAAAAACTGAATACCGATGAAGAAGCATTGAAAGAGGCTTTTGATGCGATCCGCCATATGGATCCGCGTCCCGGCGCAGTAAGTGATGGGTTGGAAGAATCTCAGAATTACATCGAACCTGATTTTGAGGTGTACTGGCGGGGTGCTGATCAAACAACAAGTGGAAAAGGGGAGTTTGTTATCTCTCTGAATCAACGTAATGCTCCGCAGCTTCGCATTTCACCTGAATACACCCAGATGTGGGAAGAAATAAAGGCTCGTAAAGAAAAGCCGGATGCACAAACTCAGCAATTCATGAAAACCAAAATTGATTCAGCAAACTGGTTTATTGAATCGATACGGCAGCGCCAGAATACTTTGATGAACACGATGAAAACCATAGTGGCGTTGCAGGAAGATTTCTTCAAATATGGCGATGGGTTAAAGCCAATGATCCTGAAGGATGTAGCTGAGCGTATTGGGATGGACATATCCACCGTTTCCAGGGTTGTTAATGGCAAGTATGTGCAATCGAATTTTGGGGTACATGAACTGAAGTACTTTTTTAACGAGGGTTTGACTACCGAAAGCGGGGAAGAGGTTTCGAACAGGGAAGTGAAGAACATTTTACAAGCCATTATTGCCGGCGAAGACAAAAGAAACCCGCTCAGCGACCAGGCACTTGCCGATATGTTGAATGAGCGTGGGTACAAAGTAGCCCGCCGCACCGTTAGTAAGTACCGGGAACAGTTGAATGAGCCGGTGGCGAGGTTACGAAAGCAGATTATTTGATTACGAGTTTATAATGAATAAATCCTGGCAAATGCTGAACTTGATCCAATACTGTTTGGGGATCTGTGATGATTAATTCTCTTTATCTTTCTCGTACTTTTGTATGGACAAAAGTACCAAAAACTACCTGCAGGATTTTTTTCAAGTTGTAAGAAAGGGAAATGACAAATACATATTTAAAAGAACGGATTTCTAAAATGTTGTTCTTCTCTCATCACATCCACGATAAAAAGCTGCTGACCATCCAACCGATAAAAAATCCGGCATGGTGAAACAATTACTTCCCGATATATAGAAGTTTTGAGTTCAGGGATTTCTCTTCCGGAAAGTGGATGTAGCGACAACTGTTCAACCCGGTCAAAAACTTTTCGGACAAGATTTTGGGATGCTGCTAAATTATCCAAAGAAATATAATCAGCGATTTCGTCTAAAGATTGTAAGGCAGGTTCTGTCCAGACTATTTCAACCATCTGGAAAGGCGCTCTTTAGCATCCTCATTGGAGACAATTCTGCCTTCGGAAATGGCTTTTTCCCCTCTGGCGATTCTTTCAAGTATGGTAAGTTT
>JAKSCW010000472.1 GCA_022360375.1 Balneolales bacterium | reverse complement strand
GGAATGGCTAAACCCGCAGAGCTTAACGGGTACCCTGGGCCAAAACACGTAATTGATGCTTACGAGAGTGGTGAGCTGGATTTAACCGATATACAGTTTGAAAAAATCCAGGCTCAGTTTCTGGAAATGCAAAACCTGGCTATTCCATTAGGTGAAAAATTGGTTGCTGTTGAATTGGAAATTGAAGAAGCATTCCAGAACAAAACCATAACACAGGAATTGCTGCAAAGCCATATTGCAGAAAGTGCCGGGCTTTATGCACAGCTTAGAGTTCTGCACATGAGCTATCACTTAAAAATGATAGACATACTCTCTCCTGATCAAATAAGCCAATACAACATTCTGAGGGGGTATTCCAATGAAACAAATCCTTGTGAAAATGTACCGGAAGGACATGACCCGCAAATGTGGAAACTGCACAACAATTGTAACTAGATTTTTGATTGTTAAAACATAATGCCTTCCTACCAACAGCTCAGCGAATTCTTTTCGAAGTATATCCCTAAACACTTGTTGTATAAATATGGGATGAACTTTTCTCCCATGTACCGCAGAACAACCGGGAAAATCACCCATATTTCCCCGGATTTTCAACTCATTAAAGTGAAAATCCCGTTAAGCTGGAAAAACCGGAACTTCGTAAATGTGATGTTCGGGGGCAGCATGTTTTCCGCGGTAGATCCGTTTCCAATGGTTCAGCTATTAAACCTTATAGGAAATGAATATGTGGTTTGGGATAAAGGAGCTGAAATCAAGTTCCGCCGCCCGGGTAAAGAAACGCTGTATGCTGAATTCACCTATTCGGAAAAGGAATTGGAGGAGATAAGGCAGAGTGTTGCCGTTGATAAAGAGATTGAGTTCAGGAAATCAACGTTGATAACCAACAAAAATGGGGACAAAGTTTTTTGTGAAGTAATTAAAAACCTGTACATAGCCGAAAAGGAATTCTACAAACAAAAAAGGCGTGCCAAAAGGCCCGCCTCAAAAAGTTAAAATTCCAAAGGGTTTAGTTCCCTGAACTTCCCCGTATGGTTTGACCAAAGAACACCGCGTTCGCGAATAGCTTATTGGTACCATACCAGAAGGCACGGAAATTGGGGTTGTCCGTCATTGCAATAACGCGGCCTCCACCATAACTGCTAACCACAATCGAAGCTGTTCCGGCCATTTTTTCAACATTTTCATCCGATACATACCCACTCGCCAATGGCGAATTCGTATAGTAAAGTGGCGTTGAATATGGATTTTCTCCTTTCTCCAGGAAGATGGTACTGTTTCTGAAAACAGTGATATTCTCATCATTGTACCCATAACCCAAGGGATGAGTTAAATCCAGTTTTGCATTAAAAATCGCCCCACCAATTACTTGTGCCCCGCGATCTGCACTTTGCTTTATGTACGGCCTGGTTTCAACATCTTTGTCTTCATCGCCGTTGTTGCTTACAAACTCAACATCTGCCATTTCTTGCCGGTTGGCCCAACCAATGGCTTGTTTCATTGTAATTAATACTCCCCCATTACGAACCCAGGTTTTCAGTTCATTCACTGTTCCTCCTGAAATGTCATTGAGGTTGTAACCCGTCATGATGATTACATTGTATTTATCCAGATCATCCAGGTCATCTTTTTCAACAATAGACAGTGGCATATGGTAACGTTGATCAAATAAGTGCCACATTTCTCCGATTTCGTATGGATTGGTTCCACTTCCGCCAACTACTGCTACTTTTGGCTTCTCCAGGTTATCAAAATTGTTACTTCCCAGGTCAATACCTCCCGAAGAAAGCCCCGTGTTCAGGGTGTATACTTTGATATTGTCTTCTTCGGTTATGGTCTGAATAATGTCATGAACTTCATCGGGGTTGTTTTGTGTACCTAACGGAACCATAATGGTACCATAATCGAAGTTCTTCTGTCCTTCGCGGGTTACCCCCGAAAATTGCAGAGTAGCCACTTTAGTTCGAACACCCGCACTCATAAGGCGATACAGAGCCCTTGGTGCGTAATACTCATCCCATTCAAACGCATACGCATAGTTTGATCTGCCACCTACAAGCTCACCGGTAGATTTCATCTCGCCATTAAATTGCTCGCCTAACATGCTTTCGTCATATTCACGAGCATTTAATTCAGTGTAAGGGAGATTGAATGCATAGGGCATAGTCCATGCAGAAACGTCATAGAATAAACTATCCGGAAAAGTGGTTCGAACCTCAAACATGGCAGTAATCAACTTGTATTGCTGCTGATTGGTAGGAACCACATAGGCTTTTCCTGCTTCGAAATCTTTCCCATCAGCAGAAGCGTTGGTTGCCAGTTCATACACTTCAATGTTATGGTAATTCAGCATTTCCGCTAAATGGAACGTCCGGGCCTGGTCTGCGGATTCCCCAAAAATGTACGCTTTGATGTTCGCCTGATTCGCTTCATTTGCTGCTTCCTGGTAAAAAGTCCTGTAATGCTCAAGCAGTTCTTCTCGCAGTGCGATTGCAGCTTTTAGTGTAGACTGTGTAGCTATAAACTGGTTTTTTATAGTGAATGGGAATTTCAAAATTCCATGAACACTTTCCTGGGCATGGCCCCGTGAGCTTGATTGTTCGAACAAAATCCCGATACTTCCCTGAATATCCGGGTAGGTTGAACCTTTTCCGTAGTAAAAATCATCGAAACTTTCTTTAGAATAGTACAGGGACTGGATTTTATCAAACTCTTCGGCATGATATTCCGCAATGCTTCCGGTAAGTAGCTGATTTCTTGCAGGAGTGAGCGGATGTGTTCTGCTTGGTATTCCCGGTTGAAAGAAGAACGTTGAATTCGTTCCCATTTCGTGGTGATCCGTTAATATATTCGGTTTCCATTCCTGGAAGCGTTTAATCTTTCCTTTGCTTTCCGGGTGCTGAACCAGCATCCAGTCACGGTTCAGATCGAACCAATAGTGGTTGGTTCTTCCCCCAGGCCATACCTCATTAAATTCGCGGCTATTACCATCCGTAACTAAAGTATTTAAGCTTTTGTGGCTATTTACCCAATTTGCAAACCGGTTTAATCCATCCGGATTCATTGCAGGGTCCACTAGTACTACCGCGTTATCCAGAAGCTCCTCAATTTCAGGGCCTTCTGCTGCTGCCAAATGGTACGCTGTTAGAATTGCAGAATTACCGCTGGACGCCTCGTTACCATGAACATTATAACTAAGCCGAACCACTACCGGCATCCCGCTGATATCCATATCACCTGAAATACTGGCATCTCCCAGGGCCAGATGCTCCCGACGAATTTCTTCAAGATTTTCATGGTTTTCCGGTGAAGTAAACACTAAAGAAAGAAGCGGTCGATTCTCGTAAGAACGGGCATATTCCATAATACTTACGCGATCTGAAGCTTCAGCTACCGCATACATATACTGAACCATTTGGTCATGGCGAACATGCCATTCGCCAACTTCCTGATTTAATACTTCAAATGGGGTAGGTATGTCCTCATTGTATTGAACCCCTTCCGGCAAATAATAATCCAGGGTAATTTCCTGTGCTTGAAGAGTAACAAAAAGAAACAGAATTAAGAGAGTTGAAAAGATAGTTTTCATAGAATGTAATATTAAAGCCCAAAGAAAATGAGCTATATAGTAGCGGTTCAGATTGAAAAATGCTGAAAAAAGGTCTCTGATTCACTTCTTGTTGAAAGTTGAAGAGTTTTCATTAAGAATTGCTAACTGAATAATTGAAAGACTGTACATATCATTGTATAAAAATAAATCAATAATCTTTCCTAATTATGGGTCAACAACAATTACTGCTGGTAATATTGGTAACCATTATTGTTGGAATTGCGACTGTGGTTGCAATAACAACATTTGGTGATGCAGCTGATCAATCTAATCTAGAAGCTGTGAGGTATGACATGATTAACGTTGGAGCAAGTACCCAAGGGTATTTTATTAAGCCTGTCGGCTTAGGTGGTGGAGGTAAAGATTTCACAGATATGACCTTCCGCGACATTGCCTTCCCGGCCGACTCGCTTAGCCCGGATGGTTTAACGGCATTCAATGAAAACGGAACTTTTACGTTGGAGTTTTTATCTACAACTTCTATTTGTTTAACTGCTGTTCCGGCAAGCGATGCTACTGCAGAATTGCATGTAGATATTTACGAAGAGGATATGTTATGGTATGATCTTCATTAAGCCGAATATTACTTTTTAGTTTAAAAAGCCTCTACTTAGAGGCTTTTTTTGTTTCATATTCCATAATTCCACTCACTTTGTAGATTCACTAATTATTTGTACCCTCATGGAATTTAACATATTGGGATAATGAGTAACTCATCCTCTAAAGCACAATCAACTCTTAAATATGCTTTTGGGCCCGGCCTGATTTTAGCAGCGGCTGCTATCGGAGTCTCTCACCTTGTTCAAAGTACCAGAGCCGGGGCTGAATTTGGTTTTATGTTGATTTGGGCAATTGTATTGGCAAATCTTTCTAAGTATCCCTTTCTGGAATTCGGGCCGCGCTACACCATTACAACCGGGGAATGCATCATAAATGGCTATCAAAAGCTGGGAAAATGGGCGCTTTGGACCTTCACCGGTTTCACAATGCTAACCATGTGCATTGTTCAGGCGGCAGTAACTATTGTAACAGCCAGCCTTGCTGCTGAGTTAACCGGTATTGAATTAACCCCACTTGCCTGGAGTGCCATTATACTGGCGATCTGTATTGCCATTTTAAGCAGGGGGAAGTACTCAGCCCTGGACAGGGCAATCAAAATTATAATTGTAGTACTTTCCATTTCAACACTGATTGCCGTAATTGTTGCATTTACACAATCCGGAGACGCCCCGAAACCGGATGCACCGGATATCTGGAATGTTGCCGGAATTTCTTTTCTGATCGCACTTATGGGATGGATGCCCATTCTTATTGATGCCTCAGCGTGGCACTCGCTTTGGATTCTTGAGCGCATAAAGCAAACAGGATACAAACCAACCTTAAAGGAAACCCTTACTGATTTCAATGTAGGTATTATTGGCGCGGCTATCATGGCTCTCGGGTTTCTCTCATTAGGGGCGTTGATTCTTTTTGGTTCAGGAGAAGATTTTGCAGTAAGTGGTTCCCAATTCGCAAATAAACTAATCAGTTTATATACCTCAACACTGGGAGACTGGGCCTACTGGATCATTATCATTTGTGCCTTTACGGCAATGTTCAGTACTACTCTTACCGTTACTGATGCCTACCCCAGAACCGTTTCCTATATACTGAACATGAAAAGGCCCGAAGGAGAGAAGAAGCCTTTTGTTACCAGCTATAATGGGATATTGATTTTGATTTCAATTATTTCCGTCGGCGTTCTTTTTCTTGCGGGAAGCCGGTTCATTTTCATGGTTGATTTAGCTACTACTATTTCCTTTTTATCAGGACCTGTTTTTGCTTACATCAATTATAAGCTCATTTTTTCGGATCATTTTCCTAATGAACATAAACCCAAACTTTGGTTAAAAGTATTAAGCTGGTTTGGCATGATTTTCATCACAGGCTTTGCTCTCGTTTTTATTTATTGGAAGCTTAGTTTTAGCTAACTTCGTTTAAAAAATGTAGACATTGAAAAAGTATCTATTTCCTTTCAGAGAACCTTTCAATTCAATTTCGCACATGGTGGGTGCGCTTATAGCAATCATTGCAACCACCCTTTTGTTGCTGGCTTCTACGCTTGACCCTGAAAACTACAAAGTTGCCTTTCTTGTATACGGAATAACTGTTTTTTTAATGTTTGGCTCCAGTGCATTGTATCATGCTGTTCAGGTTTCCTTCAAAAAAGAAGAAGTATTTCGCCTGATCGATCATATTATGATTTATCTCCTGATAGCCGGCTCTTACACCCCGATTTGTGTAATCCTTCTTGATGGGAACTGGAAGCTGGGTATGCTGCTGGGTGTATGGATATTTGCGGCTTTAGGCATTTTGAAGAAGATTTTCTGGTTAAATGCTCCACGGTGGTTTTCAACGGGTTTATACCTGTTCATGGGATGGGCTGCCGTAATAATATTTCCCCAGATTTGGAGCTCCCTGCCGGTAATGTTTTCTATCTGGATAGGGATTGGCGGGGTTTTTTATACCATTGGAGCCGTTATTTATGCGCTGAAAAAGCCAAACCCTGCTCCCAAATGGTTTGGTTATCATGGAATCTGGCACTTGTTTGTAATGGGTGGTGCTTTTTCACACTTTTGGGCAATATATTATTACCTGCCCGGTTTTTAATTCTTTATGAAAAAGCTGTTTGCCTACTTCCTTTTTGCCTTCGTTTGCAGTAGTAATTTACTTGCTCAGTTTTCCTTTTATACCACTCAAAACCGACCGCCAGGATTAAACTGGCAGGAACTGAAAACTCCTCATTTCAGGATCATTTTTCCAGATGGCCTGGATTCTACGGCCCTTCGTGCAGGGCGAATTTTGGAAAGCCAATACGAAACTACCAAAGCTCTGACCGGTGGTTCCTTAAAGGGTTTTCCAGTGGTTCTTACAGACTACAACGACCTGACAAACGGCTTTGTAACCTCTTTAAATTTTCGTTCTGAAGTGGACCTGGCTCCATTTAAAGGAAAGAATATCAATCCTCAATCCGGGGCATGGTTAGAAGCCGTACTTCCTCATGAACTTCTTCATGCTAATCATGCCAATTTAATTAAGCCCTTTTCCTTTGCTGCTTTTCTAAGTGCCTTTTCACCCGATTTTGGACGATCGGTTAACTTCTTTGTTCCCCTTGGAATGCACGAAGGACTTGCTGTTTATCATGAATCAACGGGCGGTGCCATTTCTGAATTTAGTGGCCGCAGCAATTACACATTTTATACGAATCAATACAACTCGATAAACTCCGCTTCACCCTGGAGCTTAAGTCAACACTTTGTGATTTCGGATTACACCGAACCCCGTAACCGGCATTATTTAGGCGGCTCTCATTTTACGCACTGGCTCCATGATACCTATGGTGACGAGGTTTCTAAAAAAGCCATTTCAACCCACCAGTATTTTTTCTTTCTGGGTTACGGATTTGCACTGCGCACTACTACCGGTAAATGGCCCAGACAGTTATTTAATGACTATAATGAATACCGTGCACTTCAGGAGCAGCAGCGAAAAGAACGCATCCCTGGCACTACAGATGATTTACAAACCCTTATTTCTTCTCCATTCAAAGGGGTTGAACAACGAAAACCCATTTGGATTTCTGACGACGACCTGGTCTTTTATTCCAATCAATACAATGCTCCCAGAGGATTTTACAAAATGAATCTGTCAGACTCGAAACAAGTGAAATTAACGGAGTCTTTTCCGGTTCAGGACTTTTACATGTACTACGACAGAGTAGAAAACAAGCTGTTCTTCCCCGAATATTTCTCTTTGAATAAATATCCGGGTTCTTTTCAAAGCGATGTTGTGGCTTTAGACATCGCTAGCGGAACAGAAGAAATCATTACTTCCCGCACACGCACCTTTTCGCCCCAAAAAATAGGTGGAGAATTATACGCGCTTCAGCCTGATGAAGATTTTGCAAATCTTGTTCAGGTCAAAAGTGATGGAGCCATCACTGTCGTAAAAACCTTCAGGGATGAAACTCCTATAGGATTTGCTGTAAACCCGGTTTCGGAAAATGAATTTGCAATTATTGTGAATAAACGGGGAGTTCAGGCTTTGTGGCTTACCGACCTCGAATCAATGCACAACGACCTGGAAAGAGAACCTGACATCGCTTTTAAGGGAGGGAGCATCCACGACATTTCGTGGCACTCATCCGGATCCAAATTCCTATTTACCGCAGATGCCTATCCTGCCATGAATGTGTATGAATATGATGTTGAATCCGGTTCAGTTACCCAACTTACCAATTCCATTTATAATGCATTCGAAGCCAACTACTCTCCCGACGACTCCAAAATTGCATATGTTACCCAACGAGGGAAAGAACAACGCATCGCCATACTACCGAGAGCTGATTTTTATAACCGATTGGTTCCCGAAACTGAGCTATTGAACGGGGAAGAACTTGAGACCGCGTTGACCAAACCATTTCTTGGAGATGAACTGCAAGATGAGAGCGAGGATTGGGAAATTACCAGTTATAAATCAAATCTTGGGTGGCTAAAACCACGGGCAGTACTTCCTGTAATTGAAGAAACACGAGGGGCTTATGAACTTGGAGCTGTTTTTCACAGCACCGATGTGCTACAAAGTCAATCTTACAGAATTGAAATCACGGATTTACAAGACCGTTTCTGGTATGACCTTGAATACACGAATGCCGCTTTTTTTCCAGGGTTTTCTATCCGGCGGTATAGCGAACCTTCTTTTGCTACTTTGAACCTTGAAGGCTTTGGGTTAACAACGTTTTTGCAACAGGAAAAAGGCCTGGAACTTTCTGTTCCGGTAAATTACAACTTTAAGGACATTGCCCGTTTTTCTTCCATCACTTTCCGCCCATTTGTTGGAATGGAACGAATCCAGTTTTGGGACCTTGCTCCTAACAAAACGTCGTCTTCTTCCTCACAAACCCGGATAGGTGCTTTTACTCAATTCAACTACCGCCTTCTTCAGCTACCCCGGGATGTTCAGCCCTCTTCGGGTATATTGCTTTTTGCGCAAATGGAACAAACCAATTCTGACGAGATTTTATCTCTCGATTTTGGTGGAAATGAATATCGGCTTTCTTTTCGTGAACGGGTCGGTTTTTTCTATGGCGCGAATATTTACCTCTCTCCACTTCAAAGATTTAATCAATCCCTGCTTGTAGAGCTAAGAGCGCTTCAACAAACAGAAACGTTGCTTTACAGTACCGATAATATTCGTCCCTTAGGTTTTCCTTCTGATGTATTCCTGGGGTCAAATAATCTTGTACGGATAGGAAACCGGTATACCATTCCTGTTACTTATCCTGATGATGGTGGTTTTCTGGTACCCTTTTACCTGAGTAATATTTACACCACTTTGTTCAGCCATACCATTTTCGATTTTTCAGAGGGTAGTGGTTCCAGTAATTCGCGAAGCATTTTAGGAGCAGGTATTCATTTTCGATTTAAAATTTCTAACTTAGGCTTCGATCTTGGTGCTGGTTTCGCTTTCGACCCCACCGACAATGAATTCCGATTTATACTAGGCGACTTTTGATGGTATCCAAAAAACGACTTTTATTTCTGTCTCTTATTGTTTCTTCAGGGCTTTTAATTAGTTGTAACACGCAAGGTTCAGAAACTACAGAAACGGCTCCTATTGGAAATCGTAAGAGCCCTATTTCTATTAGTTCCGTAAAATCCGAAGGCGCTTATATAAAAGTGGTTTACGGGCAACCTTATCGCAAAGGGCGTTCAATATTCGGGGATTTGGAACCATATGGCCAG
Source organism: Balneolales bacterium (assembly GCA_022360375.1). Taxonomy (GTDB): domain Bacteria; phylum Bacteroidota; class Rhodothermia; order Balneolales; family Balneolaceae; genus HXMU1420-13. The sequence continues at coordinate 2,282 of JAKSCW010000472.1, read as the reverse complement.
GTTTGGAGAACCGGCGCCAATGAAGCTACAGAAATCACTTTTACCGAACCGGTTTTATTTGGAGATGAACCTATTGATCCGGGAACGTACGCATTATTTACCATCCCGAATCAGGAAAACTGGACGATTATTTTGAATAATGATTTGGGGCAGTGGGGTGCTTTTGAATATAAGGAGGAGTTCGATTATCTGAGGATTGAAGTTCCAGTTGAAACGCAGGATTCCCCTATGGAGGCATTCACTATAGCTTTTGATGAACCCGAAAATTCAATGACAACTATGTCGCTTGCCTGGGACGTTGTTCGGATAGAGGTCCCCATTCATTTTTTTGGAACCAATTAGTTTTTGTGAACAAGTGCCAGTAACTCCTCAGGCACATCAATATCCATTCTAAGAACCTGCGAAGCATGTGTTTTTCCCTGGGCATCCAGTTTTAAGGAAACCGTTCCACCTCCGCCCAGGCTTTCGTTCAGAATAAAGTTCAACGCTCCAATGTTTGGAAGTTCATAACGCTCAACTTCACCTTTACATACATGTTTCATGTGTTCTTTTATCACTTCTGAGGTGAGCTTTTCTTTCAGAAATGGATAAATATCCGGGTGACGGGCAATGATTCCCACATTGCTTCCATTTCCTTTGTCCCCACTTCGGCCATGGGCTATTTTGATAAGTTTAACTACAGGCATGCGTTTCGAATATTTATTTATTCAACTAAAGTGCTTTTTACTTCGCGTATATCCTCATCCCAATAATAAACTATTGTTGGGTTTTCCTTTGTGAGGAATGTATTGTCTTCTAAGTTAATCTTTTTTGCCTTGTTTTTGATGATTCTATTTTGCTCAGTTACAAATGGCTCCCATAGTATTCGTGCTGCAATATCCTCATCCACTGCAAAAAAGTAGATATCATGATTCAAGCCATTTCTGATTAAAAGTTCATTTTCAAGAAATGTAGCTTCTACAGGATGAATATCATTTTCATTGGTAAAAAAACCATCACAGGAAATAACACCAAACAAAATGAACCAATAAAAGTATTTATAATGCATTTTAATCCAGGTAATTCTGAAAAAATTACTTAAATACAATGTAGTTTTCATTACATGAAGATGTGATAAATGTACGACTCTACCTTCCTTATTAAAATGGTTCAGGCAAGAATGCCCTTCGGTAAATATGAAGGGCGCTTTATTACTGATTTACCCATGTATTACCTCGAATGGTTTCAAAGGGAAGGGTTCCCTAACGGAGATTTGGGACAATACCTTTCCACAATGTATGAGGTTAAAGTAAATGGAATCGAAAACGTACTGGACCCTATTAAAGCCGAATTTAGAAGAAAACGCTGCCCATGAAAAAAATTTATGACATGGTGTAACATTTATTTTACACAGCGTAAAGAATTTTCGACTTTCAAATAATATTCATTGCTATGTCAAAACAAGAAATTCTATCCTGGACCTCATTAGCCACCTCTTTGTCGGTGCTGGTATTTTACATCCTTATCAATTTTGGCTGGCCGGGTCTTATTCCGGATTATTCAGCCAGGTTCATCAAAATTTTCTTCAATGTTTTCTGGATTGCTGTAGTCATTGAAATCATTGTAGGGATTAGTGAAGGGAATAAAAAAATTCAAAAAGACGAACGTGATTTCATTATCGAAGCTAAAGGCTTAAAAATAGGATACAACATCCTTGTCATCACCCTGATAATTGCTTTGGTTCAGGTATTCATATCCAATTTTACCCATAACTTTGTACCAAACCTTCCCTTTGTAATGGAAACAGGCACCATTTTTCATTTCCTGTTTATCGCCTTATTCACTGCCAGTGTGGGTAAGCGGGCCACAATGATCTACAACTATCGAAAGGATTATTAAGATGATTGAAGGCACCATTTCCAATAATATCCGGAAACTTCGGTTCTTAAACGGAGAGATGACACAACAAGAGCTTGCCGATCAGGTTGGGGTTACCCGGCAAACCATAAATGCCATAGAAGCTGCAAAATACTCGCCTTCTTTAGAGGTAGCATTTAAGATTTCACTCGCTTTTGATGTGACTCTCGATCAGGTATTCAGGTTCAAAAGAACTTAAATGAAATAGAAACACAAAAAGCGCATAAGAACCTTAATTGCCTGGCGGATGATTCATCTTTTTATCCATTATGTATGGGATAGGAAACGCCTGTATGTATACAGGCTTTTTATGTTTTCATAATCAGTATCCGATTGATTTTGGGTTTTTTTCCACTCATTTTCGGATGCAGAGCAATAACTTGGAG
>JAKSCW010000254.1 GCA_022360375.1 Balneolales bacterium | reverse complement strand
TGTTTTTGAAATGGAGTATCAATTGTATACGTACACGTTGGCAGGTGCGCAAACTCAAAAAATTCCCATCTCAATTTCCCGAAATTATACGCTTACCAAAGATCAGAGCTTTGAAGTAAAGGGAAATATTTCCGAATTCGATGTATCCGAAGATGGCAAGAAAATAGCCTTTATCTCCCGGGGTGAACTTTTTGTTTCAGACATCGATGGGAAGTTCGTCCGCCAGATTGAAACCGATGCTATGGGGCGGGTATTGGAAGTAAAGTGGCTTTCCGATAATAAAACTCTCATTTTCAGCCAAACGTATGAAGGATATCAAAACTGGTTTTCTATCCCCGCCGATGGTTCCGGAGAGGCAACGCAGCACACTTCGGATTCTCAAAATAATCGGCTACTCCGATTGAATTCAGACCGTAGCCAGGGAGTTTACTTAAGTGGACGAAATGAGCTCCGTATGATTGACCTGGATAATTTCCGTAGCGAAGTTATAGTAGAAGATGAATTCTGGGGTTTTCAGAATCAACCGGCTTACTTTTCCCCGAACGATGAATACATCCTTTATACAGCCCGGCGTAATTTTGAGCCAGATATGTTTGTCTATCATATTGAAGAGGAAGAAATCCAAAGCCTTTCCAATACCGGGGTATCAGAGTGGAACCCGATGTGGTCGCCTGATGGCAAGTATATTTATTTCGCTTCTACCAGGGTACAACCTTCCTATCCGAGAGGTGCCGGCCAAACCGATTTATATCGCGTTGCTTTAAACCGTTTTGAAGATCCATTCAAATCTGACAAGTTTGACGAGCTTTTTGCCGAAGAGAAAGAAGAGGACGAGGATTCCGGGAATGAAAACGAAGAAAAAGAAACGATCGAGATAACGATCGAAGAAGAAGGTTTTATGGAAAGGGTTGAACGGGTTGGACCTTCTTTTGGAAGCCAATTTGTTGAGTACATTCACCAGGATGATGAAAAAACCTATTTGATCTTTAGCAGTAATCACTCCGAAGGGACCTATCGTTTATACGTAACAACCTTTGAACCATTTAGTTCTCCTTCAACTTCAAAATTTGAGGGTATTAATAATGCCGCAACCATTTATGAAGCTAATGATAAGCTATATACCATTAATGGAGGCGAGATTTATAGCCTGAACCCAGGTTCTGCCAAGGCAACAAAAATTGATATCGGGCATTCCTTCGAACGGGAACTGCAAAGTGAGTTCTACCAAATGTTTTATGAGCTTTGGGCAAATATTGAGGAAAACTTCTACAACGAAACCTTTCACAACATCAACTG
>JAKSCW010000283.1 GCA_022360375.1 Balneolales bacterium | reverse complement strand
ACAGGCTATTTTGGGTATGGATTTAAAAGACGGAAAAATTGCCTATGCCGGGTGGTTGCAAACCGCAGCGGAATCAGTTGATTCTTTTGTTACAAGAATGCACAAAAACGGACTGAAAGAAATCCTTTGCACAGATATTTCAAAGGATGGTACCCTTTCAGGGCCGAACCAGGAACTTTATGAGAACCTGAAAAGTAAGTTTCCGGAAATCCGACTCATAGCTTCAGGTGGGGTTTCTAACATTGATGATTTGAAGAACCTTGCTAAGGCAGGGATTGACGCCGTTGTGGTTGGTAAAGCTTATTATGAAGGTCACATCAGCCTTAAAGAAATGTACGCGTTGAGCTTTTAAATTTGTGCATTTAGCATTTCCACTTGTATGTTAACGATTGGATAATCAACTTAACAGTAAACAATCAACGGCTACACCCAATGGGTTTTCTTGAAAAAATAGGCCTTGGCCGCAAAAAGAAAGAAAACATTCCTCTTCTTGGCGAAAAAAAGAAAAAAGAGAAGGAAAAAGAAGCTTATTCTTTAAGACTCAATCCTTACCTAAGGGCATTTATTTTTCTGTGCTTCATTCTCATTTCCATTTTTTCGTTACCAAGAACCTCAATTCAAACAGGCTATATCTACACTCAGGGTCAGCCCTGGCGAGCCGAAGATTTAACCGCTCCTTTCACTTTTTCGTTAAATAAAACTTCTAACGAAATCGCCGGGGAAGAGCAGGAAATCCGGGAGCAAACTCCCTTGATTTTCGTGGTCGACCCTAGTGCAAGAATAGCTATTCAAACCCGCTTAGACTCCCTATATCGTTCTCTTCAGCCCGTATTGGAATCGTACCACGATTGGCAGATATCTAAGGAAGCCGAAAGCCCCACAACGTTTGATGACAGCCTCCGTTTTGCTCGTGAGTTTGTACAATCTAATCCCGGTCTCACTGAATTATCGCTCAACATCCTGCTTACAAGTTATCATGATGTTCAGAATCGCAACCTCAACTTCAATCGATTTGATGGGGTAATAGTAAAACAACGGCTGGAATCATTACTTGATCAGCTTCTTGATCAGGGTATCATTAATGTGAACAAAACTACGTTAGATGTAGAACAAATCACGATACTTAATGATGCCCAAAGTACAGAACAACCTATAAACATTGCCCGAATCAGAGATCTTCGCGAGGCCAACGATTTTGCCCAGTTTCAGCTTAACCGGTCACTTGATGAAAACAGAGCCCAACTGGCCATCGAACTCTACAACAAAGTAATTACCCCAAATTTCATCTACGATGAAGACCGGAGACAGGAACGAATTGATGAAGCAATTTCTACCATTTCTACTACAAAGGGGGCGATGGCTCAGGGGCAGGTGATCATCCGTCGAGGTGATATTGTTTCTGCAGATATAGCAAATACCCTGGAAAGCTTAAACCAGGCCAGAGCAATAAATGCCTCTGAACGCGAGCGTTGGCTACGATTTTCCGGCGGTGTAATTCTTATCATCGTTGTAGCACTCGTGTTCTTCATGTATCTGTACCTTTACCGAAGAAGCATTAGTTCTCATAATGGTCTTTTCTTTCTGGTGTTCCTTACTATGGCCATAATTACATCGATAAATGCGGGTTTATTATACTTTGATGTAGCAAATGCCTTCATTATTCCAGTGGCTATTGCACCAATTATTCTTACAATAATTTTCGATTCCCGGGTTGGAATTATTGCTTCGGTAACCATTGCATGCCTGTTGGGCCTCACAAATGGGTATGACTTTGAATTCACCATTTCGACTATTGCCGCTTGTTCAATGGGAGTGTTTTCGGTTCGCGATATAAAAGACCGCACCCAATTCTTCTTTACCACTCCCGGAATTGTATTTATTACTTATGTTATATCTATGGGAGCATTCAGTCTTTCCAGTATGGAAAGCTGGGATGTAGTACTCTTGAACCTGATGTATATAGCAATCAGCTCTGTATTCATTCTTTTTACTTATCCCATCATCCTGCTTTTTGAAACACTTTTTGGCGTTACCACTGATTTTACCCTCCTTGAATTGGGAGACACCAATCAACCACTATTGAAGGAACTCATGACGAAAGCCCCGGGTACGTTCCATCACAGCCTTCAGGTGGCCAATCTTTCGGAATCTGCCGCATCAGCGATTGGCGCAAACTCACTACTCGTTCGGGTTGGGGCACTTTACCACGACATTGGCAAGATGATAAAACCCGAGTACTTTGTTGAAAACCAGGCCAGCGGAGTTAATGAGCATAATAAATTAAAGCCACAAATGAGTGCAATGGTCATTAAAGCTCATGTTTCTGAAGGGGTAAAAATGGCCCGGGAGTATAAACTTCCTAATGTATTAGTCAAATTTATTGAAACGCATCACGGTACATCGGTAATTCGCTATTTCTTTAAAAAAGCGAAAGAAGATGAAAATGAAAAAGATGTCCCCCAGGAAGAACAATTCCGTTATGATGGCCCTCTACCAGGTTCTAAAGAGGAAGGAATCCTGCTTTTAGCGGACGGGATTGAAGCCGCTTCCAGGGCAATGAAGAATCCAACCTACAGCAAACTGGAAAACCTTGTAAACCGAATGGTTGATGATCGTGTAGCTGAAGGGCAACTCAGCACTTGCCCACTTACATTTCGGGATTTGCAAGTTATTAAGGAATCGTTCCTGAATATTTTGGTAGGTGTATACCATAGCCGTATTGAGTACCCCGATGAGGGAAAAACTACCGATGAAATTGAGGCCGATACAGAAAAAGAAATTGCTGAAGAGAACAAAAACGATATCTCTGATCAAACCAAAGAAGCTACCCCGGAAACCTAGTGCGTTTTAAGCGAGAACTGGATTTATATCTTCAATTCATAAAGCTTGAGAAAGGCTTATCCAACAATTCGATTGTTTCTTACGAAAATGACCTGACCCGCTATCTCAAATACCTGCTCGAGGAAAAAAAACTTATGGACTTGAGTGGAGTAACTCTTCAACACATTGAATCCTTTCTTGATTTCTTAATCGATCATGAACTGCTTTCTGCATCTTCTCTTGCCCGCAATATTTCCAGTATTCGGGGATTTCATGAGTTTGCCGTAGTAGAAGGCTTTTCCAGTGCGAATCCAGCGGAATTGATTGAGCTTCCCAAAAAAGCGAAAAAACTCCCCGAAATTCTTAATCCCCAGGAGGTGATCTCCATGCTGGATACACCCGATACCTCCAAACCTTCAGGAATCAGAGATAAGGCCATCCTTGAATGTTTGTATGGAACAGGAATGCGTGTAAGTGAGCTTACCGATCTCGAAATGGACCGCCTTTACTTTGAAATTGGGTTTATCCGGGTGATTGGAAAGGGGAATAAGGAACGCCTGGTTCCTGTGGGAGAAATAGCCCAGGAATCTTTGGAGCATTACATAGAGCATGTTCGGCCTGTTTTCTTCAAACCAAAAAATGCTGATAAAGCCAGGAATAAGGTCTTCCTGAATCAGCGGGGAGGGGCTTTAACCCGAATGAGTGTATGGAATATCGTTCAAAAAGCAGCTAAAGAAGCAGATATCAAAAAAAATGTATACCCGCATATTTTCCGACATTCTTTTGCTACGCATTTACTGGAAGGGGGCGCAGATCTTCGTGCGGTTCAGGAAATGTTGGGGCATTCTTCTATCCTTACTACCGAAATATACACACATGTAGATCGGTCGTTACTTCACCAGGTCCACAAGGAATTTCATCCCAGGGCCTGAAGCAAATTCTGCGAATTAACCATTTCGTGGGAACCGTGCCAAACTACTTCCCCATTCCTGATCACAAATAACTGAGGTGACTCGTGCCGAATTCCCAGTTTATCTGCCAGGTACACTGAAACCATTCGATTCCTGATAACATCGATTAAATAAAATGTTACGTCTTCAGTTTTTGCCGGGGGAATAGCATCCAAGTTTCTTTTAGCAAAGAAACTTGTTCCACATGAGTTGCTGTGCTTAAATATCACTTGTGCACGTTCATCAGAAAGCATGAGTAACTCATCTACTTCATCGGTACTTGAAAGGGAATTCCAAGTTGAATCTTCGGAAGATTCGGAATAGAAAAAACGGTCAAAAAATCCCATGCATTTCTAGATTAACCTTGTTAAGATGAAGGCCATAAAAAATAGCAATCTCAAAGGGATATTAAAATAAAACCAATTCAACAACGCTCATGGAAACAAACGTTCAGGCATTCTGGCTCGGCCATTCGGCTGTAAAACTTATCAGCCCTAAAGGACATGTGATCTACATAGATCCTTTCCTTACTCACAATCCTTCCACTCCGGATAGTCTTAAAGAAGTGGCGGAAGCAGATTTTGTGTTGCTTACACATGGTCATGAAGATCATGTTGGAGATACCCAGGAAATTGCCAAAAATACAGGTGCTAAAGTACTTGGAATTGTTGAGTTAATAGGCCTGCTGCAAGCCGAAGGCCTTGCTGATGATCAGGCAATTGCATTCAACAAAGGTGGTACCGTTCATTTTGATGATTTTTCGGTAACCATGGTTTCTGCAAATCATAGCTCTTCCTATAAAGGGCAATATGCAGGTGATCCTGCTGGCCTGGTCATATCGTTTGAAGATGATATCTGCATTTATCATATGGGCGATACCAACATTTTTTCTGACCTGGATTTATATGGTGAATTATATGAACCAACAGTTGTTCTTGCACCAATTGGCGATCATTTTACTATGGGACCAGAAGAAGCAGCATACGCCGTTGAAATGCTCGATCCGGATTATGCCATGCCCATACACTATGGAACCTGGCCTCCAATTGCCAGCGATCCCAATGTGTTTAAAGAAGTGCTGGAAGAATTCACCGAAACCAACGTGCTGATTCCCGAAATCGGAGAGAATTTCCTCACATAGCCTTCCTGTTAACCTTTTCCGTAAACTAATTTGAATTGAAAATGGATCTTGCTAGAATCCATTAAAAGTTTATCGCTATGACTAAAATATTTACCCTGATTACTGTTTTCCTATTTTCATTCAACACTACCCAGGAGGAAGTTGCTCGATGGGGGCAAACCGGGCACCGGGCTACCGGGTACATTGCAGAACAGTTCCTCACTGAAAAGGCAGCTGCAGAAGTGGATCGCATACTTGGTGGGAATTCATTAGCCGAAGTAAGCACATGGATGGATGAAATCCGCTCTGATCCTGATTACCGGTTTATGAATCCCTGGCATTATTGCACCATTCCCGAGGGTATGACTTATGAAGAAGCCGGAACTCCTGAGGAAGGTGATGCAGTATGGGCTATTAAAAAAATGATTGAAGAACTTGAATCCGGGGAACTTTCCGCAGAACAAGAAGCAATTAACCTAAAAGTATTAGTGCATTTAGTAGGTGATATCCATCAACCTTTACATGCAGGAAACGGAACCGATCGTGGAGGAAATGATGTGCGGCTTCAGTGGTTTGGGGATAACTCAAATTTGCACAGGATTTGGGATAGCGAGATGATTGACAGCCGCCAGCATAATGGTATAGAGCTAGCTGATTTTTCCATGAATGATATGGATGAAACATTATTTGAAGAATGGCAATCTGCAACCGTCGTGGATTGGGCACATGAATCCAGTGCTCTCTTGAATGAAGTGTACGACTTCGAGGGTGATCGCCTGAGTTATGAGTATATGTTTCACAATTTCGATACGGTGTATCTGAGGATTGCTCAGGCAGGAGTTCGGTTAGCCGGAGTTATTAATAACATTTATGGAGAGTAACATGGAAAAATCCACCCTTTTGCTTTTCACTGGGTTTCTTTTGATCAGTGCCTGTTCTTCTCCGGATCAACCAAAAAACATTGAATGGATCTATAACCAGGATGAATCAAACATCCTTTTTTCTGTAGATGGCTTTGATGGACCTGAGGCCGTCCGTTATGATGAAGAACTTGATGTTTACTTTGTTTCATGTTTTCATGGAGCCACTTCCGGTGATGCTAACGGGTACATTTCCAAAGTCTCTTCAGATGGTGAAATTCTGGAACTTAAATTCATGCAGGGTACTGAAGGATTTCCTTTTGATGCTGGCAGGGGAATGTACATTACCGGAGATACGCTTTGGGTAGCCGACCATTCCGGTGTTCATTACTTCGATAAAAAAGATGGCAGTCATCTTGGTTTTATTGATTTTAGTTCTTATGAAACCGGGTTCTTAAACGATATAGTTGGAAAAGAAGGAAATCTGTACATCACTGATACAGGGCAAAGAAAAGTGTACCGAATTCAGGATTTAAGCATTGAACTGGTTGCTGAAGATTTGCCCATTATGCCGAATGGAATTGCTAAACTTCCGGGTGGAAATCTTGTCTTTGCGCCATGGAATGGTGGCCCTAACCTATATCAATATGATGTAGATTCTGATTCAATTTCCGTATATGGTGTACTTGCCGGAAGCAATAATTACGATGGTGTTGAATATCTTGACGGAGCAATTATTACCTCAACTCAACAAGACTCAAGCCTTCATATCATGATTGATGGCCATGATGAAATATTCATCAGTTTGCCGGGCCGCCCGGCTGATATTGCTATCGATCCGAACAGGAAGATGGTGGCTGTTCCTTATGTTGCGTTGAACCGCGTAGACTTTTGGAAAATCCAGAAATGAGAATTAGTTGCTTATCAATTCGTTTTCAAACCTAAGTTCTTTCCTAAAAGTACTATCTCTCCGAACCAATTTAAGCCTGAGCCTGTTGCTTTGATTTCTGTAAAACAGATCCAGTGCTTCGTTCAGGGTATATGATGAAGAACTTTTACCATCTATTTCAGTGATAAAGTCTCCTGCATTTATTCCTCCTTCATCGGCAACTGACCCTGGCCGTACATACGAGACCTCATATAACTTTATGGTTGGGAAAGGTGTTGCAATTTCAATCCCAATTTTATTGTAAGAAAACTCATCATCAAAATAACGAGAAGGTCGAACGAGCATCGTACTGTCCTGGTAATTAAAAAACACCTTGAATCTTTTTAGTATCTCAGATCCTATACTCCCATCCCTTGAACTATAAACCAGTGCCCTTCTTATTCCTTCTTCATCCGGATAGGACGAAATGGGATTTTTGAACGTGTATTTTCCCAGCGTCAATTCATTAGCACTAGCTATATACCCATTTATTTCTCCGCTTAACCCATTCCCTAAAAAAGAACGCAATCTTAGTTCCGGAAGTAATAATTCGTCATTTGCAGAGTAGTATAAGGACATGGCATGGCTGGCCCCAGAGTCAATCAGAAGGCTCAATTCAACGGTACTTCCATCGAATTGAGTTAATTCCACATTTACATATGGTTTATTATTCTGAATAGAAATCGGAATCTCTGTCCAATCTCTGCTCCTCCGCTTTTGATTGTATTTATTCGCAAAATTTTCGGGATCATGGAATTTGATCCATCTCTGGTTATAGTCAATCTCCACAATAAATTCATTGAATATGCTATGGCCAATAAGCCCGTGTACATACGTACCAAGTAGTGTTGAAAAATTGAATATATCCTCCTTTAACACGACTATCTCTTGGTTAAACCCTGTGGTTTGATCGATTGCGATTTTATTCCCCACCGAATAATAGGCTTCGATAGATTCTCCTTCGCCAAGCCCGGCAACTCGAATTTCATCTACATAATTCAGTGTTACCTCCTCTCCATTAGGTAAACCGGTAATTAATGTTTGGGAAACCCCGGTATCCAGTACAAATTTTAAGGTATCACTGGAGTTATTTACAATTACAGGTATAACAACAAGGTTATTGTACCATTCAAAATCCATTCGTACGGATCGGTTTTTCCGGGTTTCGAGCTGAAAATAACTCTCCTCCAATTCCTGTGCCTGACCAGTCGAGATAATTATCAGAAAGGCAACTAAACCACGAGTAATCTTAGAAATCATACTTATTACTTTGCTTATAGAAATAATTCATAGTGAACTTTAACGATTACTTAAAAGTTCTGTTCAAATTCTAATACTGATGTAAAGAAGAAAAGATTTGTGTACTTAAAAAAATAATAAAAAGCGGTTTTTTTTGTACCTTCACGCCGTTAATAAACCTTCAGGTCATTGATGTATGCCATCATTAGTTACATTTAACAATAAAATTGATAAAGAATTTAGCAAGGCTGTAAAAGCTCGGGTAGACCAATATTTCAAGGATAGCAATATTTCCAAGCATGCCAATGCTGCAATGATTTTTAAAACCGTTGCTATTCTTTCCATTTTTTTGATTCCGTTCCTGCTGATAATGCTCGGTAATCTTCCGCTTACCGTGATGTGGCTACTATGCTTCGTTATGGGTATTGGCTTCGCAGGAATTGGCTTTTCAATTACACATGACGCACTCCATGGTGCTTATTCTTCAAATAACACCGTAAACAACATTCTTGGTACCATTTTTGACCTCGTAGGGGCAAATGGGTATATCTGGAAAATCACCCACAACATCATTCATCATACCTATACCAATATTCATGGGCACGATGAAGATTTGGAGGTGGCTGAATTTATACGGCTTTCACCGCATACTGAATACAAGCCAATCCACAAATATCAGCGTTTTTTAGCCTTCCCCGCTTATAGCTTCGCTACTCTTTTCTGGGTTTTCATTAAGGATTATTGGTATTTCTTTAAATCTCCACTTGGCCCTTATGAAAACAAGAAGCACCCCACCAATGAATGGGTTAAACTCATTATTACCAAGTTATTTAACTATGGTGTCTTCATAGTATGGCCGTTGCTGGCTTTGGATATTACTATAGGCCAATTCCTTATAGGATTTGTAACTATGCATTTAACTGCAGGTTTGATTCTGGGAATTGTATTCCAGCTTGCTCATGTAGTTGAGAATACAACTCATCCAATTCCAAATGAGGATAATATGATTGAAAACCACTGGGTGATTCACGAAATGCTCACCACCAACAACTTTGCCCGAAAGAACCGCTTACTTTGTTGGTACGTTGGGGGGCTAAACTTCCAGATTGAGCATCATTTATTCCCGAAAGTGTGTAGCATTCACTATCCAAAAATTAGTCCTATAGTAGAGCAAACGGCCAAAGAATTCGGAGTACCCTACAATTGCCATGAAACTTTTCTTGAAGCTATAGGCTCTCATTACCGAACACTCAAAAAATTTGGCGATAAAGACTTTACGTGGGCACCTGCTACTGCTTAATTTTACATTTTCGTTAAGGCTCGAAGATTCGAGTCTTTTTTAATGCTTTTCAATACATTGGGCGTTGTCACTTAGAAGTCACTTTCACATGTTGAGCATAAAGCAAACTCTCTTTTTTTTACTTTTTTTTCTATTTCTGGGAAATAGTTATGCTCAACCAATTGCATTAAGAGGTATTCTGGATCTTAGTAACCACACTTTCAGTGGGTCTAAACCTGTACCATTGTCTGGAGAGTGGCAGTTTTTTTGGAGAGAGTTATACTCCCCAGATGAAACCATCCGCCAAATGCCGGAGCTGGAGTACATGCCACATATGTGGAATGAAGATGAAGATTTAGAATCCATCGGCTACGCCACTTATCGGTTAAAAATCTTACTACCCGATAATCATCCGGAACTCGCGCTTAGTGTCCCCGATATGTATACGGCGTATGCTTTGTATGTAAATGGAAAGCTTGTTTCCAGGAATGGAACAGTAGGTGCTTCTAAAAATAATCACGCCCCATACTGGCTTCCTGAAACAATAACCATTGGCCAATTTGAAGAATCTGAGATTGATATTCTTCTTCAGATATCCAATTTCGAACATAACAAAGGTGGGGTACGAGTACCTATTGTTTTAGGAGAATATTCTCAATTAAAGCTTATCCGGGAAACAGAGTTGAGCTACCTGTTCCTGCTAGCCGGCTGCTTAATTATGGGTAGTTTGTTCTTCTTTGGCTTGTATTTCTTTGGAAAATCGGAACGTGCAATTTTTTACTTCGCCCTTTTTTGTTTGATATATAGTTACAGAATTCTGGGTACCGAGCTCTACCCTATTCACTTTTTATTACCAAATTTGCCATGGTGGTTAACGGCAAAGTTTGAGTACTTATCACTTTATTTATCCACTCTTTTATTCGGGGTTTTTATCAAACAACTGTACCCGGAAGAATCTTATGTTCCTATTTTTAATACTTTTACAGGCATATTTATATTATTCAGTGCCACCGTGCTATTCCTACCTCCGTTCTATTACACATCCCTGATTAATTATTTCTTTGTAATGATGGGGATTTACATAGTCTATGTGACCTATGTGATGATTAAAGCAAGCATGAATAAACAGGTTGGATCTAAATTTACGTTAATCAGTGTTGGAATAATATTTTTTGTGTTTATCTACGACTTATTAGAGTACTTCACATTGGTTAATGAAACTTTGTTTATTAGCTTTTTGGGATACATGACCTTCTTCTTTTTCCAGTCCCTGACCCTTTCTAATCGGTTTTCTCATAGTTTGAACGAAGCAAAAGAAAAGGCAGAAACGGCTTCTACTGCAAAAACCCATTTTCTGTCTACAATGGGGCACGAATTGAGAACGCCTTTAAACGCTGTTATTGGTCTTTCTGAATTACTTCTTGACAGCAAATCTGAGAAAGAAAAAACTCAATTTGCTCAAACCATTAAAAAAAGTGGCGAAAACTTGTTGGGTATCATCAATAATATTCTTGATTTCACAAAAATAGAATCGGATGAAGTTGAGTT
>JAKSCW010000466.1 GCA_022360375.1 Balneolales bacterium | reverse complement strand
TTCAACGAAGGGATGGGCATCGAAATTGCAAACAAAAAATGTTATGAAACAACAAGGAAAAGACTCCAATAATCAGGATGGTATATCCACCCACCCAAACCAGATACAATCCTGATACAAATGCCATTACCATGGTAAAAATCGTAGCATTTAGCATAGTTTTTGGAGAAATCAGCCCCGAAGCAGTCGCTCGCTGGAATCCGATTCGTTCTTCAGTGTCTGCCCCTTTTACAAAATCAAAATAATCGTTGGCAAAGTTGGTACCAATTTGGATAAGAAACGCACACACTAAAGCAATAGAAGTATTCACCCAAACAAAAGCTGAATCATACCAGGCGATACTAGCGCCAACCAGTACTGGTGTAAAAGCAGCAGCCAAAGTTTTTGGTCTGGCCGCATCTACCCAAATTTTTATTTTGGATGAATTCAATGTGTAAATAAATGGGGATAAAAGATGTGGAAAACTAAGTAAGAAGATAACAACGAAATAGTAGGTTTTAAACCCAGTCGATATCAAAAATTTGAAATAAACCCTTTAACTGGAATAATCTTGTGCTACTCGAGAATAAAAATTATAAAGTAAAAGCGCTTTTTGGCCTATTTTATTTATATGTGGATAATTTTTGAATTAATTTTTTTGAGTGTTTTGGGAAAATCCCTTTATATTACCGGCTAATTGTTATCGATCTTCAATAAAAACATAATCACTAATATGGCGTTCGCAAAACTAGAGTATATTTGGCTTGACGGTTACAAGCCGACGCAAAGTTTAAGAAGTAAAACAAAAATCGTTAAAGACTTCAGTGGCAAGCTAGAGGATTGTCCTGAATGGTCATTTGATGGTAGCTCAACATTACAGGCTGATGGAAGCAGTTCAGACTGTTTATTAAAACCAGTAGCTATTTTCACAGACCCGGAAATCAAGAATGGTTATCTGGTAATGACTGAAGTACTAAATGCAGATGGAACACCGCACGAATCTAATGGGCGGGCTACCATTGATGACGAAGATGATGATTTTTGGTTTGGATTCGAACAAGAGTATTTTTTGATGGATCCTGAAACCAAGCGTCCACTTGGCTTCCCTTTAAACGGATACCCCGAACCTCAAGGCCCATATTACTGTGGTGTTGGTGGTCAAAATGCTTTTGGACGAGCCTTCAAAGATGAGCATTTGGATATTTGCCTGGATGCGGGTCTAAACGTAGAAGGAACAAATGGCGAAGTGGCTGCCGGACAATGGGAATGGCAAATTTTTGCCAAAGGAGCTCAGTCAGCTGGAGATCAGATCTGGGTAGCCCGATATTTAATGGAGCGACTTTCTGAGAAATACGGAGTTTATATTGAGTACCATCCAAAGCCAATGGGAGATACAGATTGGAATGGTTCCGGAATGCATGCGAATTTTTCTAATGAATACATTCGTACAGCAGGTTCTAAAGAAAAAATTGAAGCGGTTTGCGAGGCTTTCCGTCCCGTTGTTGACGAGCATATTGCAGTATATGGTGCTCATAATGAGCAGCGCTTGACTGGAGAACACGAAACACAATCTATTGATCAATTTTCATATGGTGTTTCTGATCGCGGTGCCTCTATTCGTATTCCTATTTACACAGCTACTCATGGCTGGAGTGGATACCTGGAAGATCGGCGAGTTGCATCTAACGCAGACCCCTATAAAGTTGCTGCCCGAATTATTAAAACTGTGAAAACAGTAACCGGATAGTAGATTTTACCTACGAGATGAAAACCTGATTTTCGAGAGGAAGTCAGGTTTTTTATTTTTTGGAATGAAAAAAATTACATGGAAAGAATTTGAGCAAGTTGAATTAAGAGTAGGAACTATTATTTCTGCTCGCGATTTTCCTGAAGCTCAAAAAAAAGCGTATAAATTGGAAGTTGATTTCGGAGAAGAAATTGGGATTCGGAAATCTTCAGCCCAGATTACACATCATTACAACAAAGAAGAACTTACAGGAAAGCAGGTTATCGGAGTAGTCAATTTCCCGGCAAAACAAATAGGTCCGTTTATGAGTGAGTGTTTAATAACGGGCTTTTATGACGAAAGTGGATATGTGTTACTGGCCGTTCCGGACCGGTCGATTAAGAATGGTACTAAATTAGGATAATTCATTTGAAGAGAATGATTTATTCGAGGTGGATGTTAAATTGCCGCACAACATTTAATTCAATAGTTCGTAGGTAGCGAGCAAATTTTAGATAATATTTATGCGATTATTGGTTTTCTCTTTGGTTCTGGGAACTCTCCAGGTTTTAACATCTGCGCAGGCTCAGGAACTGCCCGATTATATGGATGAGACTTCTTCGTTTATTCTACAGATCAATGGATTGGGTGAAGCTGAAGGTGAGGTTCGGATTGCTATGTTCGATTCTGAAGAAAAATATACGAAGGAACCCGTGTATGCTGTAGTTCTGCCCGCCGATAGTACAACAATCAATTGGCAAATAAACGCACTTCCTTTCGGTAAATATGCGATAGCAGTGTATCATGATAAAAATACCAACGGAAAGCTGGATACCAACATGTTGGGTATTCCGAAGGAGCGATATGGTTTTTCAAATAATGCCCGTGGGCGATTTGGACCCGCTTCCTGGGACGATTCAGCCTTTGAAGTTGTACACACGGAATTCGTACACGAAATCATGATTAAATAACTGAAACAACCCAGGTTTCAAGGCGTAAAGCGCTCCCAAAATAAATTGGGATGCAATATTTTTTAAAGTCTGTAGTAATAGCTCTGCATAATATCAGGGCTAATCCTCTTCATACATTCCTTTCTACACTTGGCATTATAATTGGTGTTGCTTCTCTTGTTGCTATACTTGCCTTGGGAGATGGATTAGAACAAACCGGCAGGGAGCAGCTTGCCAATACAACTTCACTCAACATTATTACTGTATCATCAAATGCATATAAAACAGTAGATGATATAAGAGTAAGGGTAGAAAACCGACCGGAAATCTCAACCGAACATGCGTTTGAAGCCGAAGAAGTATTTCATCAAAAAGCCTTTATTGAATTAACAGATAGGAGAACAACCCAAATACAAAAAGATGATTCAGTATCGGCAGTTTATTTGCAGGGGATCATGCATCAAACCAAAGAGTTTGTTAATGATTCTCTGCGTCATGGACGCTTTATATCAGCTCAGGATGTGAAAGACGAAAAGCGAGTGGCTGTCGTATCAAACATCATAACAGAAAAATTGGGGCTGAAAACCGATGAAGCAATTGGGGAAAGCTTCACTTTAAAAGGTGAGGATTTTGAAATTGTTGGGATTTTTGATGTAAAAGAAAATGATCTTCCATTTGTATATATCCCCATTTCGGTATATCGGAGTCAGGAAAGTAGTTTCCCAACTCTTACACTGAAAGCATTGTTGGCAGAGGAAATTCCAGCAATTGAAAAAGAAATTGAAGAATGGTTAGATGAAGAATTTGAACAAGGAAGCGATGCTTTTTCAGTTACCAGTAATAGAGCGAGGGTAGAGCAATTTTCCCGGGGAATTCTACTGTTCAAATTGATTATGGGGGCAATTACGGGAATTTCTGTATTGGTAGGCGGAATAGGTGTGATGAATGTACTTTTAATCTCTGTGACCGAAAGAACAAAAGAAATCGGGATACGGAAAGCTACCGGAGCAAAAAAGAAAGATATAATTCTTCAATTCATGTCTGAGTCGATAACTATTTCTCTTGTTGGTTCATCACTTGGTTGGCTTCTGGGTATTATTGGAGTAACGATATTTGTTCCAATAGTGAATAACATGTCCGGGGCAGGGTTTTCAGCAGCTGTTCGTATTGAAACTGCCTTTTTGATCTTCATCCTGGCTACCGTTATTGGAGTTGTATTTGGTACATATCCAGCCTGGAGAGCATCTCAGTTAGATCCTATCGATGCAATAAGGCATGAATAAAAAACGGTTAATCTCACATCAATATGTGAGAAACTAAGGCTTTTTACAGTCGTTATATGTGTAACAAAAGTCATCAGGACAGGAGAACACATGAAACGAGTGAAGTTAATACTCATATTTATTGCAGCATCAACTACTACGGCTTTTACCCAGGTTTATACCTCGTACGGAAATTACAACTCTGGTCACAGTGTCAGAAGTGATATTCACGAGATAAGAGTATTTGAAAGAGAGCTAGATCAATTTTCGTATGCATTAATGATCGGAGACCGGATTACAGCGATAAATGCAAAAAATCATATACTTGAAGATATGGAGAGAGAAATTCGCGAAACTGCTGCAAAGCTTAATGCTTTAGATATGTTGCTTGAATCAAATTCTCAAAATGTAAGAGAAAGAAATGCATTTAGGTCAGGAAGGATACAGAGCAGGAAAAACGGTGTGTTGCAAGAGAAACAAGAGATAAGACGAGAGATTCAGGTAGTAAATCAGAGATTGGAAAAACAGGAGAGATTATACATTCGGTTTGATGACTTACAATTGATTCATCGAAGAAGAGGCTTAATAAATGAAAATGAACATCGCAGGATCATGTACGAATTCAAAGAAACAATGAGAGACGACCTAGTTGAGACAAGATAGCAGAGAGAAAGAGACAGGGAAACTTATGGAGTAATCCCGCATCGAGATCCGGTGCGGGATTTTTTGTTGTTAAGAAGCACTTACCGCTGTACCAGTTACTGATACCATCAACATGCTGCCATTGGCTCCAATTGTTTCGTAATCGATATCGATACCTACAATGGCATTAGCTCCAACCCGGCGCGCTTTTTCTTCCAGTTCAGCAAATGCCATTCTTCGTGCATCTTGCAAAGCTTGTTCATAGGCCCCCGAGCGTCCACCAACGATGTCTCTTATGCCTGCAAAAAAATCCTTGAAAATATTGGCTCCAAGAATGGCTTCTCCCGTGACAACACCTAAATATTTATTGATTTCTTTGCCCTCAAGAGTATTAGTAGTAGTCATTAACATGAAAATCTCCGTTTTTATTAATAAGAATTCTCTTTCTACTGTTTTACCAGAGTTTGGTTACTATAGAAAATAAAAAAGCCCAGACGAAATCGAATGGGCTTTATACAAGACTGAGAATTGGGGCTAGTAACGGTCTCTTCCGCCACCTCCTCCTCGGTAGTTTCCACCGCCGCCTCGCGGTCTGTCCTCTTTAGGCCGTGCTTCATTCACTTTTACAGGACGACCGTCAATTTCTGCTCC
>JAKSCW010000462.1 GCA_022360375.1 Balneolales bacterium | reverse complement strand
TTCCGGAGCCGGTGTAATGTTTGAGCCTGAAGATATCAGCACGCTAAGCAATGTGCTTAATGCCGGCGGTTGGACCCTCCTGACTGCTATTAGTGTTATGCTATTTAGCCTGATGCATAACCCGTGTAGTACTACTATCTATACTATTTATAAGGAAACAAAGAGTATAAAATGGACCGCAGTGGCCACAATTTTACCTTACGGGTTCGGGCTAACTATCCTGGTGATTTTGGCCCAGGTTTGGAGAACATTTGCAGGTTAAGGTTAACCCTGGCCGGTAATTATGTTACCAGGTAAATCTGCTCCGCAATGCTGAAGCCGATTGTCTTTTGCTCTTCTTCAATAAAAAGATGAATAGGACCATTAAACGGTGCTTTATCAAGCACTTTGATTTTCACTCCCGGGATGACTCCATTTTTTTCCAGGTAGCGAAGTAATTCAGGATCCTGGTCTCTTACCCGGCCGATGATATAGCTTTGGTTAACTTCTGCTTCCGTTAGCGGAAGATTAGCCATTTCAGGAACCACTCCTTCTTTAGTTGGAATAGGGTCTCCATGTGGATCGTGAGTGGGATGATTCAGTAATTCGGCAATTTTATCTTCGAATTGTTCAGAAATATGATGTTCAAGTTTTTCTGCTTCAGCATGCACTTCATCCCATCCGTATCCCATTATTTCCTTCAAATAAAGCTCCAACAATCGGTGATGGCGCAATATTTCAAGTGCAATTTTTTTGCCCGCTTCTGTTAACGTTGCTCCTTTGTAGGATTTATGCTCAATCAGGTTCATCCCGGCCAACCTTTTCAACATATTCGTGACAGAGGCAGATGAAACACCCAGCATCTCTGCTATATTGGTGGTAGTAGCTCCTTCTTCTTCTGTTTCAAGAATATAAATCGCTTTTAAATAGTCTTCGATAGACTGACTAAGGCTTGCTCTCAAACTCATTATTCTCCACCTTCTTCATCATCTTCAATTTCAAAATACTCTTCAAAGCCCATCGTTTGAAAAGCTCCGGTCCCAACGTAATTCAATAGCGGAGAAAAAACATACGGTTCAATAAAACCGGGTTGTGCCCCTAAAATGGTACCATCCGAATCGATAAAGAAATGAGTGGGAAATGATGTGATTCTTAAGAAGCGCGCTAACTCGTAGGACTTCATCGTTCGGCCGTTGTAGTTAATTTCCTCTTCCGACTCAGCATCAACCTGAACAGGATGATAATACTGGCTCAGTGACGAAAGCACGGTAGAATCGGGATAGGTTTCTTTTCTCATTTTCAAACAATATGTGCACCATTCAGCGTATCCAAAAAGAAGTATCTTTTTACCATCTTCTTCAGCCAAAGCTTGTGCTTCAGAAAGTGATAACCAATCAAAACCCGAATCAAATTCACCTTGATCCTGAGCATGGCTATTTGCCGAGGCAAATACTAGTAAAAGACATCCAACAAAAATGGCCCTCATAGGTTCCTGATTACGTACTAAACTTTTATTACAACGAGCGTCATATCATCATATTGGCGCGCTCCGGCTATAAAGGTACGAACATCCTCGATAATTAAATTACGAAGTTCTTTCGCCGAGGTGGTTTTTTCTCTTTTTATCAATTTCATAAGTCTTGCTTCGTCATAAAAATCACCGCTGTTGTTTTGAGCTTCGGTAATTCCATCAGTGTATAGAATTAAAACATCACCGGCATCAAGCTCAATGGTTTCTTCTTCCGAAACACGGTTAAACATCTCTCCTTTTGTCATTCCAAGTACCACCCCTTTAGGTTGAAGCCAACTCACACTTCCATCATTCTTTTTATACAGAATTGGATTATGACCAGCCCGCAAATATGTAAACGTCTTTTTCTTTGAATCCAGAATTCCATAAATCATGGAGATAAACGTTCCACGCGTGGCGCTGTCATTAAAAAGCTTATTTGCCCTGTACATCAACATTTTAGGAGATGGAAAAATCTCGCACAAACTATGAAGTACTCCTTTCGCGAAGGTCATGTAAAAAGCGGCCTGAATTCCCTTCCCGCTCACATCCCCGATTGCAATTGCAGCCTTGTTATCCTCCAGACAAATAATATCGTAATAATCCCCTCCCGTTTCATGCGCCGGGATACAAATTGCTGCTGTATCAAAGCCTTTAACAGTTGGAGTGGTGTTCGGCAAAAAGGTTTTCTGTACATTTCTTGCGATATCTAATTCCTGTTGTACCCGTTGTTCTTTGGCTAAATCTTCAATGTATTCCGGTATATAATCAGGAAGTTTTTCAGTTTCCTCTCCAACCAAAATGAAATAGAATCCAACCCCTGCCAGGACGATTAGTGTAAGAATGAAACCTAAGAAAATTGGAAAATCGGGTGAATTGGAAACTAACCAACCGGTAGAGGTTTGAACGAAATTCAGATAAAAAAAGAATCCCAGGGCAATGGTTACAAAGTCGAAACGGATGTAAAACAATCCGAATAGAAAACCAATAATCGCATTTATGGCAAACTCATCAATTTCAGGAGACAGTCTTAGGAGTGAAAACGGGTCAATCATTCCGAAAATGACAGCACTAACAAAAGGAATGATCCATTTCTTTGTAGTAAAAGAGTAAACCTGGTTTCCTACAACCAGAAAAGTGAGTACAACCACGGCTAACCCAAGCAGTACGGTTATCAGGATATTTGCAAGGGGGGGAAGCGCGTACTCATCCGCAATAAAGAAAACGTCTCCGCTTACATAAAGATTTGGGAAGACATTGATTAGTAATACATACACTCCCGAAGTAATAGCCCCAATACAAATTGCCCGGATAATCGCCCATCCTATGGGTTTATTTTTGAACATTCCCTGCCGAACTAAATCCCATGTCCTTAACTGTTCCGGCCAGTATTGTCTTGTTACTGAATCACTTACAGCGGTGGCAACAAAAAAGGAAATAGAAGTAAACGCTCCAGCAACTCCAAAAAACAGCACCTGGTTAAAAAAAGTAGATATCTCTTCTGTTTCGAAGCTCAGAGACAGGGCTTTTGCAAGCTGTAACACCAATAAAAGCGGAACAAAAAAACCTGTAATGATTGCCACAATCAATGCAGGGCGCGTATCTATGGCCCGCACTTTTATACGCAGGTAAAAAGAAATGAGCAGCCAAACAATAAATATAAAAATGATCCCTAACAGCAGGTTCGCCTTTATTCTGGACATTTCCTGTCCGTCTTGCCCAAAGCCTCCCAAATCGACTTCCATCTTTCTGAGGACCCCTGCCGGTAACATCTCGATTTCCAGTTTTGGAGAAATGCCCATGATCTCGCTATCGGTTGAAAGAATGGCCTTCACATAACGTAACTCCCCATCATCGTTATATTCCAGCGAATCCCTTGAAAATGTAAACCTGTTCCAGTAACTATTTTCTATATAATAATCGACGCCTTTCCAGGTAAGGGAATCAGAAAACCCGGTTCCTTCCGGGTTAATGATCGGGGAAGTAAAGAGTTCGTATCCTGTTGAACGAAGGTGCTGAAAATCGACCAGCATCGTTATAATTGAATCCTCTTTAACCTTATTGTAATTCCTGGCGCCACCAAACATACCTTTGATCATCTTTCGGCTGAATGGGGTCTGGCTGTTTATTAATTCATTGGAAATGGAAAACTCTACAACCTCACCCTCTTCACTTAATCGGAATGTAAATGCATTTTCTATTTCGCTTTCCTGCACCGAAAACTCATCAACCACCCATGTAAAAAAGGGAAGACCTTTATCGTTTTCGATACCGGAACCTGCAAAAAACTTATTTCTGCCATACTTGCTTTGCAAATTATTGATCAACCCGGAATAGGATTCTACCCGTACCCGTTTCTTCAAACTAACCGGTTGATATTCCCAACTATAAAAAATGGAATCCGCTTTTTGTATCGCAACTCGTTCTTCCATCTTTAAATCAAGGGAACTCAATGGGTGATGATTTCCCAGATCGGAAAAAAACCAAAGTGCCCCAAAAACCCCGAGAATCAGAAGCAGGATATCCCTAAAGCGTGAATCGTGTATGGCAAACATGAAAAATCTATACGGAAAATAGTATTTAGGTTTCACCAATATGCTTAGATTGAATGGCATTTGAAACAAAACTTTTCATCACAAAT
>JAKSCW010000165.1 GCA_022360375.1 Balneolales bacterium | reverse complement strand
CTTTTAAAATCAATGAAGGAGGTATGGCAACTACGCGGAGTTCATTTCTGTCGAATAAGCCCTCATTCAGCTCATTATTACCAGCAACTTCACCTTCAACGATCAGGTCGAAATTGTTTACATCAAAGCCATATCGTAAAACCACTACATCATTTTCAAACGGAGTTGAAAGAGGAAGTGAATTCCATGCTGTTGATTCATCAAATCGCAGGTACGCAAGAACGATTCCATAATCTACGGTAGATACATCCAGTATTTCCCATGAATATGAGGCAATTGAAACAAATTGATCAAAAACCCCAAAATCAACATCTGCATTAATGGTAATTGTGCTGGTATAAATCTCAACCACTCCATCCTGACCCGGAGGCCCTTCGGGCCCTGTTGAAATAATGCAAGAGGTTGTAACAAGCCCAAGTGTGAATAGTAAACCAATCGTAGATGCTCTCATAATTACTCCATTTAATTAACGTTGTTCTTACGAAAGTACAGCAAGATTAGAATGCGGAGAATCACATTTTAGGGTTAGGCAATTGATGCGATACAGAACCAGATTTTTAGCACTATTTAGCTTTTATATCGGGTTTAAGACTTAAATTATTTTCGCTAACTTATCGAAAAAGTATTTCAATGAGGATCCAGTTTGAGTAAAGTTTTGATGGAAATTTTGGGGCTTTCAACAAGCCCAAGTAGTGGTGGGGCTTACGCCTTAATTTTAACCGAAGCTACCGGATCTAGACGCCTCCCGATAATTATTGGTAATTTTGAAGCTCAGGCTATTGCCCTGGAGTTGGAAAATATAAAACCGCCCCGACCAATGACCCACGATTTACTCAAAAATCTGGTTGTAAACTTCAACGGAAAGGTAGATCATATTTTAATTAATGATCTTACAGACGGTACTTTCTACGCAAGAATTGTAGTGGATCGGGGAAATGAATTATTCGAAATAGATGCCCGGCCTAGTGATGCAATTGCATTAGCGGTAAGATTTGGGTCTCAGATTTTTGTAAATGAGGAAGTACTAAGAGAAGCGGGGATTAGAACAGAAGGACAATCTGACTCTTCAAAGAACAAAAAATCAGAAAAGCAGGAAGAGAAAGTGGAAAAAGAGCTTTCGAAATTGGAACAATTAGAAATTGATTTACACACTGCTATTGAAACAGAGAATTACGAAAAAGCAGCTAAATTGCGCGATCAAATTCAAAAAATGAAGGGTTAGCCATTGGACAAAAGCCATTGTTCTTTTCAGCAATTACCATTTTCAAAATTATTTAAAACCTACATTTCAGATTTTGAAACAATCTCAAGCTTCTATGGAGCAAATCCATTTAGTGAAGAAGAGGTTGCGGCAAGAGCAGGAAGAGTTAGCAAATTTGTTGATAGGAATAAATTGATTGAAGCCCTTTTTAACTTTCATGAATACCTGGGAATAGCAGATGAGCAGCAAGAACAGCGTACAAAGCTTAGTAATTCGGATACTCTTGCCATTGTAACCGGACAACAACTTGGAATGTACGGTGGCCCTTTATTTACTATATATAAGACTATTACTACCATTCTTCTTGCGAAAAAATGGGAACAAAAATTAAACCAACCGGTTGTTCCTGTTTTTTGGCTGGCTGATGAAGATCATGATTATGAAGAAATCGCCTCTATCGGAGTTCCTGAATTTGACGGAATGAAGTCAGTAATGCTTTCAGAACAAGGAAATGGAAAGCCTGTTTCGGAACAATTTATTAATCATTCAATACATGAATTCAACTCGGCACTGAAAGAATTTTTGCATGAAACTGATTTTTCTGCTGAGTTATGGAACCAATTGAATGAAACTTATTCAGAAGGCAGAACTCATGTTCAGGCTTTTGGACAATTGATGAGCCATTGGTTTTCAAAGCATGGGGTTTTGTTTGTAGGAAGCAATTTTGGGCCCATCAAGAAATTGGGAGGTGGAATCTTTTCCAGCTCTGTGTTAAAATCAGATTTGATCCATCATTCGCTGGAAGAAAAAAGCAAAAGTATTGAGGAAAACTTCCACAGGCAGGTTGTGGTTAATCCTTCAAATCTATTTTACTTAGATAAAGAAAAAGGCCGCCAGAAAATCAATAAAACAGGAGCCGGGTGGGGTATTTCAGGAACGGATTATTCCACGGAAAAACTACTGGACATTATTGATGAATATCCGGAAAAATTCTCTCCAAATGTTTTTCTACGGCCTGTTCTGCAAGATTATTTGTTACCCTCTTTTGGGTATGTGGCCGGTCCTGGGGAATTATCTTATTACGGCCAAATGAAGGATCTGTACCCCCATTTTAACATGGAGATGCCTGTCATTTTTCCACGGTTAAGTGCTACACTTCTTGAATCTGGAATTGCCAGAATTATGGAAAAACTTCCATTCCAGATGTGTAATTATAACCAGCGAATTGAGGATCTGGAAGCACAGTATATTGAAGAAAAAAATACTAATGATGTTGATGGTGTTTTTGGAGCCTGGATTGAGGACCTTCATGGTAGAGCCCAAGAACCCGTTTCACTTATAAAAGAGATTGATCCTACGTTGGAAGGAGCAGCAGGAAAAGTGGTAGCCGGTTTTGAAAATGAAATTAACAAGCTAAAGGGAAGACTTTTCAGATCGATTAAGCAACAGGAAGAAACTCAATTGAAGCGCATCTCTAAGATCAAGTCCCAGCTTTTTCCTGATGGACTTCAGGAGCGCTCTGTGAATCCTGTGTTCTATATGAATAAATATGGAGTGGAAATATGGGATAAGCTTTTGAATGAGTTTGAACAGGAGGGGTTAGATCTTCGCGTCCATCATGTGATTTCATTGTAATGGAATCGATTTCAATACAAAAAAATAATCTTAGAAAAGAAATACTTATCCGGAGATCGGAGATTGGTTATTCGGAATGGAACACAAAAAGTGATGCTGTTTTAACCCATCTTCTTGAAGATCCCCGTATTAGGAATGCAAGTCGGGTTCATTGTTATATTTCTATGAATGAAAGGAAGGAAGTTAATACGCATCCAATAATTGAACAGTTCCTGATGTTGGGAAAGAAGGTTTTTGTACCGATCACAAATTTCAAAGCAAATATTCTTGAACATTGTGAACTCAAAGATTTAACTAAGCTGAAACAGAATAAATGGGGGGTTCTTGAGCCCAGTACCGCAAACCCTGTCGAAAACCCGGAAGTTGATTTGATATTGGTGCCTTTATTGGCAGT
>JAKSCW010000379.1 GCA_022360375.1 Balneolales bacterium | reverse complement strand
TCTGAGTTCAGTGCTTCTAAATGATTCTTTAAGTCATACCCTAAAAAGCCAAACAGCCAGTTTTTATGCTTATCCCTGAACTGCTGAAGCGCATTCCACGGGTTATCAATAAACCTCACTCTTTTTTCATTTTCGAAAATATGTACTTCATTACCATAGCATTTGATCCAGGCACCTGGCTTCGCTGCAAAATAACTATTCTCACTTGCAGGATGATCTGCCTTTTGTGACTCTAAGAATACCACATCTCCAAACTGTTTATAATATTCCAGAGCGGATAATATTTGTGCTTTTTCTTTATGCATATAAATGGCTGAGAGTATACGGTAATTGATAATTCTTTTTATCCATTTTCCTTATCATTCAGCATAAAACATTTTGATGCTATATAAATCGCTCATCAAACCTTTTCTTTTTACCCTCGAAGCGGAAAAAGCTCACGATTTTGCTATTTCAACATCTTCCTTAGCAAGTAATTCAAAGTTAATCAATGGGTTAACCAAATTATTCTACAACACTTCAAATACGGGCCTGGAAAAAGAGCTTTTAGGGTTGAAGTTTCCTAATCCAATAGGGCTGGCAGCCGGATTCGATAAAAATGGTGTTACTCCTTTAGCAATGCAAGCTCTGGGATTTGGTTTTGTGGAAGTCGGAAGCATTACAGCCAGATCCTCTGCCGGAAATCCCAAACCGAGAGCATTCCGGCTACCAAAAGACCGGTCGCTTATAAACCGAATGGGATTGAATAACGAGGGTGCCGAAGCAGTAATAGCCCGCCTGAAAGAACTGGAGCTTTCTATACCGCTGGGAATTAACATCGCAAAAACGAATGATGCGAGTATTCATGGAGAAGACGCCATTGAGGATTACCTTTTTAGTTATGAGTTAGCTAATTCGGTCGCAGATTATATCACCATCAACATCTCTTGTCCAAATACTGGTGAAGGGAAAACTTTTGAAGATCCTGAAGCCTTAGATGCCCTGCTCAACGGACTTGGGATCGATAAAAGCAGCAGGGTTCCCACCCTGGTAAAATTTTCGGTAGACACCAATGAGTCTACGCTCACGGAATTGGTTAATATTTGTGAGAAACATGGTATCTCAGGGTATGTTGCTACAAATACTTCCTCAATTCGAAAAAATCTTCTTACAAATGAATCTCAGCTGCAGAAAATTGGAAATGGCGGGTTAAGTGGGCATTCTATTTTCCATCAAAGTACCTTGGTTCTAAAATGGCTTCGCAACATTTTGGGGGATACTAAACCTATTATTGCTGTTGGAGGAATTGATTCAATTGAAACTGCCAAAGCGAAATTGGATGCAGGAGCAGATTTACTCCAGGTGTACACAGGAATGGTGTTCAAAGGCCCGGGACTGGTAAAAGAAATTAAGGAAGGTTTAAAACTTAGTTTGTAGGAATTTCGAATTCAATTCCACAAACAATTGCCCTGGATTCTCCATCTACTAAAATTGGCTCGAAGGAAATATGAGCATCAATTGCATCCACATAGGCGTTTACCAAATCCTCGTTCTCAGTATCTGAGTTCAATTTAAATTCATCTATAATACCTCTGGAATTAATAAAAAACAGGAACTCAATCACATCTTCCTGTATTGAACCAGGCAACTCTAGCCGTGCGTTAAAGCCTTCAATTCCTCCTCTTATCTGAGGATATTCCCCTATTTCTCCACAATCTAAATAATCAGAATCCATCACCGGATTATCAGGTTCTGTCATTGTACTATCTCTCATTTCCGCTTCCGGAATAGCAATTTCCGGTAGCTTGAATTCTCTTTCCAAAGTTTTGACGCTTGCTGAATAACTGGATGAGGAAAACAGTGTATTGAACGCCTCGATAGTGGTTCGGGTAGAATCCCAATATTCACCGTAATATGGAAAATAAGGGTCAAGATCTGGTTCCGATAGCGTAGAATCTATCAAACTTACGTAGTACAAACTATCGGATGCTGCGAGTGTAACTGTTGTATCAGCCAGCACTGTTTTCGCCAATTCTTGTTCATCCTGAAAATGTTACAGGCTATCTTCCCAGTTTTTTTTCATCTGTTGCCAGGTAGATAAAGTATCCTCAAAATTTGGTTGTGATTTTGCTACGCGAATATAATTCTGAATTGATTCATACAAAGCGCGGTCACTTACTGAATTCTGAGGTTCTGATATTGAAAACTGAGAAAGCGCCTGAGCCCGCTCTAAGTATCCCAAAGAATTGTCTGAACTTAATGCCAGGAAAGTCGTTATTGGGTCAGTCCCTTCTTCCGTCTCTACATCAGGTCTTTCAAGCTCAAATTTATCCATTAACCGATCCGCATAAATGGAGTTTGGAAATGTCTTCACTAATTCCTGGGCCCGAGCCTGGGCTAACACATTTTCCCCCTGAATTGTGTAAAGTTCGGTAAGTGAATACAATGTTACCGGGGCAACTTCGCTATAAGGTTGCTCCTCTAACAACTTATTGAAATAAAATTCTGCGCTATCCGGCAGGTTCAGAGATAAGAAAAACAGATTACCAATTTCGTAGTATAGAAATGATTTTTCATGTCTCATTGAATCCTGTTCTGAAGCGGTAAAAGGTATTCGGCTTAAATCTATGTTTACCAGAGTTTGTGCAGCTGGGTTTGCCCCATTTACAGACTGTTCTTGTGCAAAGGTACTGTCCGATTGGATAGTATTAAGAATGAGTTCGTTAACTCTCCAATTATCAACCAGGGGCCTGCCCTGCCATATTGCGTTAAATTGCTCCCTTGCCTGAGCAATTAATACAGGGTTTTCTACATTCAAAAAACCATTTGTACCCGTGCCTATTTGATTATTTGCGTTCTGAGATTGATTAACATTTACCAGCGTATTTCTTTGCTCTTCTTGCTCTTTCCGCAGCCGTTCCATTTCCTGTACCATTCTGTTTTCAATTTCAGTAAGAACAGAATCAAATTCATCGGGTGAAAGCATTCCCAGCCATAACAAACTGTCCTTCTCATGAATCTGGTTTTTAATGGAAGCATACTGGCCAAACGAATCCGCCAGTTCCTTCGCATTATAACTATCAGGAAGCTGATCAGGAGGAACATTCATGCGTGCAGAAGAATCATAATACGCTGCAGCTAAGGTAAAATCTTTATTATTGAAGCGATATATTTCAGCCAGGCCATTATACACCTGAGCTTTGGTAATATTTGATGGTTTATAAAAAGGATCACGCAGAATAGATTGATAGATTTGTTCTGCTTTATCAAAATTGCTTCTGTCCTGTTCGGTTTTTCCAAGCTCAAAATTTAGTTCTGCTACAAACTCGGTGTTTTTATCATCCCTAACCATGCTCGAAAATACACGGAATGCCTCATCAGAATTTCCCAATGCTCTTGCTACTTCAGCTTTCTTTTTTTTAGCCTCGAACTGGAGCTCATATACATTGTAATGTTTTTCAACATTGTCATAAGCATCAAAAGCAGCTTTTGGGTCGCCCAGAATCTCATTGATTTGACCTATCAAAAAATATCCGCGTTCCTTATTTGCCCTCCCCGGAATTCCTGGAATGCCTTCATTGAGTAAATCCAGTGCAATCACCCAGTTTTCTTCCGCTATATAGTGTTCAGCTAAAATGGTTTTGACCTGAAACTCCAGGTCTCCGGACCAATTTCCGTCAAATACTGCTAATTGTTCCGTTAAATACTGAATGGCCTGAGAGTGTGCTTGAAATTCGTAAAGTACCCGTCCCTTCCAGAAAACCGCACGTTGTTTCATTGCATCGCTGGTACTGGTAATGTATTGCTCATCGAATTTTTGATCAGCAGAAAAGTACTCCATCCTATAGTAATAGGACTTACCAATGATTTCCAGAGCATCATCCACCCATTTGGTATCATCAAATTTTCTGAGAATACTTGCCCCTTTATCAATCGCATTTTGAAAATCACTTCCACCTGCTCCCAGGGGTGTTTCGTAAACCCTGATTGGTTGGAGTGTGTTATAATTCCGAGGTTGATTAAGACTTTTTTCCTCCCCAAGGTTATAGCTTTTTTTTGCATTGTAGAAGGTGTTATAGTATGCACTAAAATCCCTAAAATTCGATTTGAAGGATGACCTACACCCTGCCAGAAAAAAAAGAATAAGTAAAACTGGAACAATTTTTCGCATCAAAAAAGAAATTTGAGCATATAACGCAATTTATTCTTTTATGGTACTAATGGTAATAGCATTTGTGTGGCCTCTTTTAGCGGTAGGAATGCCCGTTGCAATTACAATACGTTCACCTACTCTCACTTGTCCGCAATCGCGAAGGTAATTCTCCATTAGCTTCACGCTCTTATCTGTATCGAATAATTCATCCAGCCGAACCGAACGAACACCCCAAACCAGGTTCAATTGGCGCCGTATTTTTTGGCTTTCTGTAAATGCAAAAATCGGGACTTTTGGCCTGAATTTGGCAATTCGACGGGCAGTAGTTCCTGAATGGGTGATCGTACTTATAACTTTGGCCCCTACATTTTCACCAATAAACACACAAGACTGGGCAATTGATTCAATAATTTGTTTCTCTCTTTCGTCCGGGTTTTTGTATTTCAGACTGTTATACAGCTGGGGGCTTCGTTCTTCAATTTTCCGGCAAATTC
>JAKSCW010000458.1 GCA_022360375.1 Balneolales bacterium | reverse complement strand
TAGGCTTTTTTCTAACTGCTGAAGATGCGGGTTTGTATGGTGCTGCATTTAAAATGATAGCCATTGTAATGATGATAGACCGGTTACTGGTAAATTTGTTGATCCCAAATTTATCTCATCAATGGAGTAGTAATAAATCGTTGGCAATAGATAATCTTAAGAAAGCGAATAAGCTTATGTTAGCATCAGGAGCCATACTTGCTCTCGGTTTAGCTATTGGAGCTTCGGATTTTGCTGTTTGGATTTTTGGTGAAGAATATGTTGATAGTATTCCTATACTCATTATCCTATGTGGAATGGTTTTTTTAACCTTTCAGAACAGCATTTTTTCCTATGGTTTAATGGCTATTGGAGAGGACAAGGCCTTTCTCAAATCAACAGCAGTTAGTGGTACTATTTCATTAATTTTAATCATATGCGCTTCCAAATTCACTAATCTTAAAGGTGTTGCATATGCAGTGGTTATCAGTGAATTGCTGATTACGCTCATTTCTTATCTTTGGTTTTCGCGATTTGTCAAACTTGGTGCAGTATTTAATTCTATTACTACGATTTTGGTTTCTATGCTTATTTTCTGGCTTAGCTTTTCCCTGCCTCTTGCTTCATGGTTAGAATCACTTTTGCTCTCTGCCTTATTATTTATCATACTATACCTCGTTAAAGTAATTCGGAATGAAGAGATCCTTTGGCTCCGAAACAAATTTACAGCATGAATAGGATATGTATAGGAATACTTGATCTTACACCGGGATGGCAATCTTTGCTCGATCAAATTGGTATATGGTACGAGGAAATCAGCCCCACATTAAACTTTGAAAAGAGCTACTCCACGATAATAATAAATGGGAAACCGAATCCCAGGCTTCTTAAAAAACTAAATGTCTATCTTCAATCGAAGGGTACAATACTGGTTCCAAAAAATGCAAAATCAGTTCGGTTTTTTTATGAACGAACCCCTCACTCTGCCTTAGTATTTCCATTTCATTTTAATGATTCTATTCAATTTTCGAATATGGGAGAAGGATTAATAGCAGACCTTAAATTTGATCCGGACGAACACCTATCAAATAATCACTTCAGCAGGCAAAGATTTTACTTCAAACCAGAAAAACACCCCGATGAACTGGTAAGCACAGTTAATAAAGAGATTTTGCTCGATGCAGTTACAACTTGTTTGAAACATCTCCATTTCCATAGAGGGCTTCCGTTTGTTCAAAAATGGCATTCTCCTGAGATAAATCCCATTTTCTGCTTCAGAGTTGATTCTGATTGGGGTGATAAAGATTCAATGAAAAATTTATATGACTTAGGGAGTGAATTTGGAATACCTATGACCTGGTTTCTTCATGTTCAGGCACACGAAGAATGGCTGGATTTTTTTCGTGATTTTGAAAACCAGGAAATTGCTCTGCATGGATATGAACATGGTACCTCAACATCTTTCGAACAGGTGATGAATAACATAGAACGGGGAAAACAGCTTCTGATTGATTCCAATTATTCGCCTAAAGGGTTTTGCGCACCTTATGGAGTCTGGAATGACGCTCTTGGAAATGTATTACAATCTTTTGATTTTGAGTATTCATCGGAATTTACACTTGGTTATGATACGCTACCCTTCTTTCCTGTTTTTGAAAATGAACTACATCCAACACTTCAAATTCCAATTCACCCGATTTGTACCGGTAGTTTGAACAGAAAAAATACTTCTGAACCTGAGATGAAGGAGTACTTTTTACAAACGCTTGAAAAAAGGACAAATCAGTATAGAAATACTATATTCTATCACCATCCATTGCAACCAGGCCTGGATATTTGGCGCGACATATTCGAACAAGTGAATGAGAAGGGGTTGACTAAACTTACCTTTTTTGAACATGCGACATTCTGGAAAGAAAGAATTACTACCAGGTTTGAACCTATGTTTGACCCCTTAAAAGGAGTATTTCATCTTGAAAGCTCCAATAAGGATATGTTTGTTCAACTCTCGTTAGAGCATGATACGTATTATTTACTGAAAGCTGAGAAAGCAGATCAACCGCTTGATTCATTCACCAAAATTACACCAGTAATTGCCCAGGAATTGAATGTAGAACAAAAAGAAGAACTCACCACTCATCCTTTGGCGTTAATGAAAACATCTTTTCTTGATTGGAAAAATCGGAAACGATTATGAAAGTTGGTTTTATAGCTCCCTTATCTATTGCTGCAGTAAATGGTGGTGTTCGAACTCAGGCTTTTCAAACAGCTGAGGCTTTGAAAAACAATGGTATCGAAGTTGAGTTCATTTCTCCCTGGCAGAAATCCATAGATGTTGATTTAGTACATGTATTTGCCGCTGGTATAGAAACTCTTGGAATTATATCCCGATGTAAGGAACTCGGAATTAAAGTTGTGCTCTCTCCCGTTCTATTTTCAAATCGCACGGCAAGAGTTATCGCCAACGTACTTAGGATTGAAAAGTTAATGGGTAAAATTGGATCAGGTGTTCGTTCGGAATTTGGGATAAAAGCGGAAGCTTGTAAGTTAGTTGACAGAATTTTGCCCAATACATCCGATGAAGCTTCGCTTATTCAAAAAGGATTTGGAATTCCGGACTCAAAAATCCAACTCGTTCCTAATGGAGTCGAAACACGTTTTTTGGATGCTAAACCCACCCTTTTTTGGAGCCAATACGAAGAACTAAAGGATTTTATCCTTTTTGCCGGTCAGGCTGGTGCTGAAAGAAAAAATGTAATCAAGCTACTGGAAGCAGCTCCAAGCATTGAAAGATCAATAGTAATTATTGGCTCATTTTATGAAAATGAGTACGGTCATAAATGCAAAAAACTGGCAAACCAGACAAGCAATGTGACCCTGATTGATCCTCTTCCACATAACTCCGAAATTCTTGCATCGGCATATGCAGCCTGCCATACATTT
This sequence comes from Balneolales bacterium, assembly GCA_022360375.1. Taxonomy (GTDB): domain Bacteria; phylum Bacteroidota; class Rhodothermia; order Balneolales; family Balneolaceae; genus HXMU1420-13. Next base: position 129 of record JAKSCW010000458.1, on the reverse strand, counting down.
GTACTTCCCTCCTATTTTGAAACACCTGGCATTGCTGCTTTGGAAGCAGCTTTGGCTGGTGCAAATATTGTAATATCTGAACGGGGTGTGACGAAAGACTATTTTTCAGGGTTTGCCAGATTCGTAAAT
>JAKSCW010000461.1 GCA_022360375.1 Balneolales bacterium | reverse complement strand
CCAGCAAATTGATTGAAAATGAAAAAGTAGTCCCCTTCCCCAACACACTTACCACTTTTATTTCACTATTGTGGAGTTCAAGAAGTTTTTTTGTAATCGGAAGACCCAAACCGGATCCCCCATATTTTCTGTGTACCTCTGTAGAGGCCTGGACAAAACTTTCAAAAATGGATTCCAGTTTATGATCCGGAATACCTATTCCCGTATCGGTAACCCTGAAGTTTATCGTCGCACTATCGTCCTTTTGATCTTCCAGCGAGACGTTTACAATTACCGATCCTTCTTCAGTAAACTTCAGTGCGTTAGAAATAAGATTATTGAGTATTTGAGTTAAACGTGTGGGGTCCCCTATCAACACTTCAGGTATCTTTTCGTCGTATTCAAACTTCAGATACACATCTTCTTTAATGGATTGATTATAGAAAGAGTTATGTACGTTCGACATAAGGTGAAGTAGCCGGAAATCTATTTCTTCCAGTTTAATTTTACCGGCTTCTGCTTTGGAATAATCCAAAACATCATTCACAATAGAAAGCAGGTTACTGGCGGAAAAATTGAGCGTTTCCAGGTACGCCTTCTGATCCTCACGGGGGTTTTCGCTCGCCAGCAGATTAGCCATTCCCACTACCGCGTTCATAGGGGTCCGTATTTCATGACTCATTACGGACAAAAACTGAGCTTTTAAATCTACTGCCTCTTCTATGCTCTTACTTTTTTCAACCAGAAGAGTGTTAATTCTTTTGTTTGATTTATTGCTGCGATAAAGCATAAAAGCGAGGGAAATGAGCAATAAAACTATAATCAATAACAGGTTTCGGGCAATTGTTTCCTGCCTTAACTGGATTTCCTGAAGAGTACTTCGTTCAGTAAGGAAATCTATTTCTTGTTTCTGTTTCTCTGCTTCATATTCTGTTTGTAGCTCTGCAATCCTTCTGTTGTTTTCAACCGATGCTAAACTGTCTTTAAGTGCGGTATGAAGCTGGAAGTAATACAGCGATTCCTGAAAATTCTCTACAGAAGAATACGCAATGGCTATCTCATTATATGCTTTCTGTAAGCCATTTAAATCATTAATCCTGGAAAAGTAAGAGATCGCTTCTTCAAAGTTTGTTATCGCAACATTTGGCTGATTAACCAGCATAAACAACGATGCAATATTCAGGTAGCTAAATCCAATTCCGGAAATGTTACCAAGTTCTTTTTCAATTTCCAGGGATTTTGAATGGAACTGAATAGCATTGTCTATATCGTTTAAAAGCTTGTATGCTTCCCCAAGGTTGTTGTAGGTAGCAGCTAATCCTTCCTTGAAATCAAGTTCCAGCATTAAATCCAGCGATTCTTCGAAATACTTTTTTGCTTCTTCAGGGTTTCTTTGTTGCTGATAAATCTCTCCAATATTGTTTAAGCTGCGGGCTATTCCTAAAGAATCATCAAGCAGCCTTTTTGTTTCCAGCGACTTGCTGTGGAACTCTAACGACCGTTCAAAGTCATTTAGGTTTTTATACAGAATCCCAAGATTGTTCTGAATTCTGGCAATTCCCGGAGTATCCCCAATTTCCTCTCTTACGCGCAACACGGATAAAAAGTATTCCAATGCAGTTGGCGAATCACCGCGAACGCTTGCAATAATCCCCAATTGGTTTAATATCTCAGCTTCTCTGACCTTCAATCCTTGTTCCCGGGCGATTGAAAGTGCAGAGTCTGCAAAAGATATAGCCCGTTCAGGTTCAGAGAATCTAAATTTCCTTATCTCTGCAATTAATTCATCAACTATAACTGAATCCTGGATACCTGATGACTGAATTTCGTCAGCGGTTATAAATGTCTCACCTGTGTTATTATGAAGATGCTTAGTATACCCTTCATACCAAAACACACCCAGTATTAATACCAAACTAGATAATTTTTTCAATACAACTCTTTTTAGCAACCCAGCAATTCATTGCCAATTTCTAAGAATCTGCAAGAAATAACAGACACCTCACCTGTTCCCAGACATACACTTACATACTCTTTTTAAGACCATGGATTATAAGAATAATACCTTTAAAATCTAACCTGTTTCAAAGACTTGTGATGATTCCCACATGTACTTTTCCATTCCCTATACTTTCGCTGGGTGAGATAGCATAAGAAAACTTGAGCCTGCCTATCCGGATACGATAACTCATGCCAAATCCTGCCGAATACAAAAACTCACTGGCCTTAAATGTGTTTTCTTCTTCCGTAAGCAATCTCGGGCGATGGTAGGCTCCGGCTGCAACAAAGGTAAACAGGTATGAAAACCGGTCGGTGAGGAAACGATATTCCACATCTCCCCATAATACTCGTGATGCATTAAATTGTTCTTCGGAGTATCCACGCAAAGAGTTAGCTCCTCCAAACCGGATCATGTCATTTTCGGTGATTTGGTCGGATAACAGATAAAACGCCTGGGTGCGGAATGCCAATACACTACGGCTGGTAAGAGGCAAGAAAGTTTTGCCGAAAGCATCCAGGTATTGCTGCCGGAACGCTGAAACAGAATCTATCTCTACCGATTTATTTGTGACCCCAAACACGATCTCGAATAAACTTCCCTGGCTTGGAACTTCCACATTATTCAAATTCGAGAATCGAAAACCAAAGTGTGCATACCGGCGTTTTCCGTCTGGTTCAAGCAAAACAGGAGCAGAATTCGACGAGGTGGAGTTTACCTGGCCAATTCCCGAAGTCAGTCTCAAATCAGCGTTTAGCTGATAGTACCCATTCAGTATAAAAGAGCGGGTTTGATAGGTGGTATCGTTTTGGTAGAATTTTGTTGATACCTCCGCTCCAACCGGGATGTTACCAAACCAATGCTGGGAAATCCCCGCATCCAGGCGGGTTGTTTCCGGGCGTAGCCGTTGAAACAACAAAGAAACTCCATTTCCCTGCCGAAACACATTCCATAATGAAAGATCAAAATCTCCTACTATTTGCCCGTTTCCGGCATCATCGGGTACATATCCAAGTAATCCGTCAAACCGGTTCAGATTGCGCTCTTCAAGCTGAATAAGAATCACTACTTCTTCTTCATCTAATGCCACTTCCGGTTCCGAAACGTCTTCAAATAATTCGCTTCCTATTAAATTTGACTGGAGTTCTTCCAGGTAATCAGGAGTCACCAACATGGAATCCTGATATCCGGAAATTTTCTGAAGGTACACTGGTTTATTGGTTTTCGAACCAGGAAAAATAACTTCATCCGTGCGTATTCGCTCTCCTTTCTCCACCGTAACGGCAATAGTCACTCTACAGGAATCGGGTATAATTTGAAATTCATCAATTTCAGCAGAAGCAAAATAATAGCCTTCCTGCTCAAAATTATGAAGTTCTTCATGTATTCTGTTTTGAAGATCCGGGCTGGAATATTTACCCAGTTGTACACCAGATGGCATTTGCAACTCCATATCGAACGCACACCCCATTTCAACTACTAAAGAATCCTGAGGGAGTGGCCGAACTTTTACGTCCAAAAAACCCAGGTCAGAGTACCATTTAATAATTTCTGGGGAAGGAAATTCAACCTGTGAAATTAATTGCAGGAGTTCTGCGGGCACTTTTTGCTTATTCCCGTTTACATCCAGAACCTTAATGCCCTGGGCAATTGATACTCTCGTACTCAACCCAATAACAAGAAAAAACAATACAAAGCATTTCAAAAGAAAGGATTTCTTCATCCTTTAATAATAATTAATACACGCATTTTTATTCATAGATAAACTGAATAAATTCGTCGATATTTTTCAGAGCTGTAACCCAAACTGAATGAAAAACACCTATCGAGAGCTGATTGAACAAACCTATGATTTTCCGCAGAACGGGTTTGAACTCAGCGAAGGCTATTTAACCTTTAACGGGGTTCATCTAAAACGATTAATCGATACCTATGGCACCCCATTCCGGTTAACGTATTTGCCAAAAATCCGCCAGCAGATTCAAAAGGCCCGCTACCTTTTTAATAATGCCATTCGCAAATACAACTATTCAGGTGCCTATGAATTCTGCTATTGCACTAAATGTTGCCATTTTAGCCATGTGATACGCACCGCACTCAAAGAAAATGTATCCCTGGAAACGTCTTCCTCCTTTGATATCGATTTGATTGAACGGCTTCACCAAAACAGCAGGTTAGACGTGAGTACTACCATCGTGCATAATGGGTATAAAACGCACAATTACATTCAAAAAATAGGCCGTTTGCTGAAAAAGGGTTTCAAAAACTCTATTACCGTACTGGATAGTGTGGAGGAATTGGATAGTCTTGAAGCAATTGACGTACCCACTCCTGTTAAAATCGGGCTGCGGATTTCTATTGAAGAAAGCCCGGGAGCAGATTATTACACTTCCCGCCTGGGAATCAATAAACATGAAATCCTGAAACT
>JAKSCW010000251.1 GCA_022360375.1 Balneolales bacterium | reverse complement strand
GTTTTATACTTATCCCTATATTTAGAGCCAGCTTTAAAAAACCCGGATACATTGGCGTTTAGCTCAAAGTCGAGTTGAACATCTAATCCAGAAGTAAAATCGCTTTCGGTATTTCTAAACGTTTCGTTAGTGCCATATTGGAAGTATGTAGAAGACAGATTGTTCCAGGCCTTATCAACTACATCTTGCACGTTGGTGTTGTCTAAATCATCGTTGTATGCACCTAATTCAAGGAAACGGGCATAATTTCCGTACGTCTGTTTTGCAAGTGTATATGAATATGAAGTAAGCCAGTCTAGTTTTAAGTAACCAAACGAATGTTCCCCACCTAGTATATTCGAATATAATAGTTCATACCGCTGTCTGTCGCGGGCATCGTATTCTGTTCTTGAGTTTCCTACCCTGTATCTTTTCCTGAAACGTTGTTCATCTCTGTCGGTTTTCCCGAAAAGAGAAGTGAGATATATATTATTGTTCTCATTCAGTACATAATCAAAACTGGCACTTCCTCCATATCTGTCCCGAATCTGAAAATTGTCAGTAAAATTCAAATTCTCAATATCATTTATTGTCGAGTCCATTTGATTAAACTCAGGATCCAGATCGTATAACAAAGAACTCCGGTTTGCTCTCTGAATGCTCCCGGATAGTAAAATCCCAAATTTATCATCTAAGTATCTATTACTGGAATTTAAAGACCCTTTATATTCACCAAATTCCTCTCTAATGTCATTGTAACCATATTCAAAGCTACCTGAACTTCTAAACCCATTTGGTGCTTTTTTTACCTGCAGATTAACGGTACCCCCAACAGCATCTGCATCCATGTCGGGAGTAAGCGCTTTAAAAACCTGGATTCCATCCAAAACATCTGATGGCAACAAACTCAAGTCCACGGAACGGTCGTCTTCTGTACCCGGAACACGCACGCCGTTTACAGTTATAGAATTGAACCTGGGAGATAACCCCCTGACCACGACTTTAGCAGCTTCACCTGCATCTCTCTGCACAGAAACTCCCGGGAGGCGTGCCACCGATTCAGCAGCATTCTGATCTGGCAATTCGGAGAGCCTTTCTTTTGATACAACATTTACAATTGTATTCGACTCAAGTTGCTCTTTTATCGCAGCAATTTGTCCTGCAGCTTGCGCCAATACAAATATTTCTTCCCCTTCAACCACACTACTTTGTAAAACAATATCCAATTGAGTTGTACCCTCATTTCGCAGGTCAAGCTCTACCGTCTTAGTAATGTATCCGATGTACGATACCTGTACGGTGTGAATATTTGGAGGGATATTTTCAATCCTGTATCTCCCTTCTAAATTGGTAATATCTCCTATTCCAAGATCAGGGAAGTAAACAGAAGCACCAATAAGAGTTTCATTTGTAAGCGAATCCGTCACAGTTCCTTGTAAAACGATACCTGTTTGTCCTACAACTGTCGTAGAAGAAAGCAGACAAAACACAACTGCAAGTACAGGGTAATTTTGTCTAAAAAAATCGGATAAAAACTCTACCAAAAGCAGAGGTTTAGGTGAATACATAAAAACAAACGGCAATAGCTTCCTAAAAAGCGCTTTCAATTGACATGCTTAATATGCTAGGTATACTTTATATATGCAATTCTTTTTTATAATATTTTTATTCAGAGACCGGTAAAATTTGTTTGCGTGTGCCTTAACACATTGAATTTCCGCAGGAAATCAGGAGCAACCCCGGTAAAGGTGCCAACGGAAATATTATCAGAATTCCGGATTTGAATTCTTCTGAAAAAACATTCCTGCTGAATGGGATACTAAAATCACAGTAAACAGAAAATAAACTCTTGCATTCTAACCTAAATGGTAGTCAGAAAGCCATACAAATCATCATCTGCTGTAAGTCCTAATTTTTTCCTGAGCCGGAAACGGCTTATATAAATGCTGGAAGGTTTGATATTCATCAGGTTTGCTACTTCCTTCGAATCCAGGCCAATTTTAATATATGCACACAACCGAAGGTCACCAGTAGAAAGGTCAGCGAATCTGGATTTGAGATTTTTATAGAACTCCTGATTAAGCTCATCCATCTGGAAAATAAACGTATCACCAGATGCACGATTTGCCGTATCCAGAATTTTATAAATTTCTGTGGCTCTCCAGGATAAGCTTTCCGGCTTTTTTAGTAATAAATCCAGCTGTTCACGAATACTTTCAATGATTCGGGTTTTTTCATCAATCTGATTGGCCAGCTTAGCAAGCTCTTTGGTTTTTTGTTTTAATTGATCCTGTAATAATAGGGTCTCATTCGATTTGTGTTGCTCTGCCATAAACCCGGGTACACTGCAATTCAGATTAACCGAAGAAGTTAATCGAAGCGGAACAACTTAAAAAATCGGATTTAGCTTAATATTTAAGCTTATTAGAACTATCCCAAATCCCCCAGTAAGCGCCTACTTCTCCTTCTGCACCCTTCTTCCAGGATTCATCGAATGAAGAGAAGTAAAAAATCTCTACTTCTTCGTCCTGAGCCCATAAAATTGAGTTGATGAAATATTTAATTGCATAATCACGGGAAGGTACTGCTCCACCCAGTGCTTCACCATGACTCGGCCACCCTGTCTCAGTGATAATTACGCGCTTACCATTGCCTGCAGCTTTGGCCTGATAATACATTTGGCGCATATGCTGAAGTGAATCCTGAAAAGATGTACCCTCCCAGAATGGGTAGCAATTGCACAGAATAATGTCGCACAAATCGGCTATCCCGGGATGACTGGTGAATTCATAATAGGCATCAACGTAGCCCACAGGAATCCCCGGAAGAGCTTCTTTAACGCGCCGGATATACTCGCTCAATTGCTGCACAGATAATTCTTTTCGGTAAAGCACTTCATTTCCCACAGCAGCCACATCTACCATTCCTGCTTTACCAAGTTTGATAAGCCCTTCGATTTCTTCCTCATTTTTTTCGAAATCATCCCCGAGCCAGGCTCCAACTAATGTTTTCATACCGTTTTCTTTAGCCACTTCCGGAACCAATTCATTTCCTTCGGTGCAAGAGAACGAACGAACCCAGGACGAATGCCTGGCCAATATTTCCAGGCGCCGCTGAACCTGGGGCTTAGAAATTACAATCCCGGGGTGCTGCCCCTCTTCATACATGCTGTAGCAAAAGCCGTGAATACCGGCATTCAGAACTTCATAGAACAAATCTCTAACATCAGCTTCTTTGATCTCATCCAAATAGCTTAGTGCCGGGATCAGTTCTGATTTTTTGTATTGGAGAAAAGTTTCTTCTCTGTAGGACATAGTTTTTGTTTAATCTTTTCTTTTTTAATTAAGCTTGTTTTGCTTTTCGTACTTCTAACTCCGCCCGGATTTCATTAGCTCGTTTTTCATCAATATCGTAATCGCGCATTACAAAAATGGCAACCAGCGTACCGGCTATTGGTAACCCAGAAAAGAATACTCTTAATCCGGTAATTCCGGGCCAGACTTCCCCAATTTCCAGGGGGCCAGGTAAAGCATCAGGACTAAATCCTACGATGCTTAAAATCAAACCGCTGAGTCCGCCTGCAATGGCAAATCCAAACTTTACCATCCACCAATAAATGGCACCAAATATTCCTTCCCTCCGGTCTCCGTTTAATAATTCATCCAGGTCGATAACATCGGCCGTCATCGACATCATTAACGTGAATAAACTTCCAATCCCAAATGAGAAGAATGGTAACGCAAAAATGAACATATACGGCTTACCAGGAATAAGCAGAAACCAGAACAGGATGTACCCAAAAATCGAAAGAGATTGAGACAACATGAATGCTCTTTTCTTACCCATCATCTTAGACATTTTTGCAACAATAGGGATTACGATAAAGGTGGTTACCAGTGCGCCCAGACTTCCGAATAAGGTGGGCCATATTCCTGCTGCTGCTGCATCCCCTGCAAATAAGTGATATACGATTACAAAGAACGTGAACGCCGCAACGGTATTAAATGCATTAAAAATGAGGAAAGTCGCAATACATAATTTTCTGAATGGTGCGGATTGAAAGGCTTCCTTAAAACTGGCTATTATCTCCTTAAATCCGGTTCCGATATTCTTTCTGGTTAACGGGGTATAGTCATCTCTATCTACCGTTGATTCACTTTTAATCACAATAGCAGGAATCATCGCACAAATCATAAAAAGAATTCCAACCCAGGTTGCTAATGTTCTGGTTGCCACTTCAGCAGATTCAAACCAGTCAGGATCGTACATAATTACCCAGAACCAGGGCGCAATTACCCATGCCCATTGCCCTATCCATTGCGCAATAGCCATAATTTGAGTTCTTTCGTGAAAATCGTCACTCATTTCATACCCCATGGCTACATAAGGCACACTAAAGATGGTTATACCCAGGAAGAAAACCACTGACCATCCCAGGAAATAGGTGAAATTAAATATTAAGCCATTATCAGCATACAATTGCCACATGATGATAAAACTCACCCCCATCATTATAGCTCCAAGAAATACGTACTGTCGCCGCCTTCCCCATTTTGATCGTGTGTTATCAGAAATGAATCCCATCACAGGATCCGTAAAAGCATCAAAAATACGCGGGAAGAAAAATATTACGCCCCACATCCAGCCAGGAAATCCTAAATCCTGCACTAAAACGACCATAAAAATGCTAAGTACTGCCGGAAACATTTGATTGGCAAGCATTCCCGCTCCAAATGCCAGTTTATAAGAATAGGGAACTTTTCTGGTTGCTACTGTTTCACTCATTTTTGCTCCTTTCCGCTTGCTGTTAGTGGGTTATCTTTTGATGAGAGAATGATGGTTTGTAACGCTTTGCCCCGGATAGCCAATGAGGCATTTTTTCCATCCATACTAACTTGTAATTGTTTCGGCTCTTCTGTTTGATTTAAAACTACTACCACAACACTTCCATCAGGATTTTGTGCAGCGGTAATTAATAATTCATCGTCATTGTGTTCATGGCCAATTCTTAGTGCTTCGGGACGAATATATTTACTGAAATGGGCCATCGTGTAATATAGCGGGGTAAAATAAACCTCATCCGCTTCCGGATCGACGATTACAGGAGCAAGGCACCAGTTATTCGCCCAGTTTGGCCCCCCTTGTTTATCCAGCACCATATTCCAGTCTATCCATCCATCTACCCAGTTGTTTAAGGTTCCGATAATGTCTCGTGCATACCGGTACACCGGTACATATTTTGGGTGAAGGTATTTCTGCTCTTCCGGAGCCCAATCCCACCCCCAATCTGTGGCTTCTTTGCTCCAATACCACGCATCGTCCTGCCAACGGGGAATATCAGCATCAGCAGTGGCTTCGGTTTGAATCAGGTATTTATCAGGGGCTGCATTGCGGGCATATTGAAGTTCTTCTTCAAATATGTGGTAGGTACTGGCGTACCAATGAATGGCGGTTCCATCAAAGTATCTGGCAGCTTCTTCATCTCCATACATCACATCGATCCACTCTTTAAGGTGATCTCTGTTCTGATCGTAACCTAAAAGCACAACATCATGGCCTTCTTCCTCCAGCTTTGGCCCTAAATGGTTCTTCACAAACTCATTCATTTCTTCGGGGGTATAATGCATACTTTCCCAATTCTCACCATTACCCAGCGGTTCATTTTCTACCGTAATTCCCCAGATATCGATTCCTTCCTCCGCATATGCACTTAAGTACTTCGAGAAAAACAATGCCCAGGTATCATAATATTCCGGGAGTAACTTTCCACCTTTCCAGGCCTTGTTATCTTTCATCCAGATGGGGGCTGTCCACGGGGAAGAAATGATTTTAAACCCTTCCGTTGAAACTGCCATCGCATCTTTAATCATGGGTATAATGTCATCCCGATCTTCGTCAATAGAGAAGTTTTCCAGGTTTACATCCCCAGCTACCGGCGCATAGGAATAGTTGCCAAGAGAAAAATCACTGGAATTCATGTGGGTTCGGGTTAATGAATAGCGAGCTCCCGAATCTCCAAAATAGGCCTCGATGATTTTTCTACGGTTTTCTTCACCAATTTCATTCAACAGATACGCAGAGGATTCAGTAAAAGAGCCACCAAAACCGGTGATTTTTTGAAACGTCTCCTCCGGTTTGATTTCAATATTCACTACAGATCCTGAGTCAGGGAATTCTTCTACCTTTGTAAGTTTATTACCACTGGCAGAAGTTTCATAAACC
>JAKSCW010000291.1 GCA_022360375.1 Balneolales bacterium | reverse complement strand
AAGCTCAAGCAATGTATAATTCTTTAATAAGTCCACTTAGGAATAACATACCACCACACTAAAAAAAGCTATTATGAAAAATCATTTAATTCTGATTCATGTGCTTATCATCTTGATGATATCTTGTAGCACAAATGTTGATGAAAGTTATTCTGAATTGGAGGATCATCTGTTATCAATGGAAATTTCTGTATTTACCTCTGATGAAAAATATATGGCTCAAACAGTACATGACTACAAAATTAATGAAGTAACAGGTGATACTACATTTTTAACTTCTTTTTTGATTTACCAAACATCAAATGAATTTCAACAAGCTTATGATTTAGATAAAGAATGTGATTTTGAGAATCTGGATGAATGTGATGATAATCTAATTGAAATAAATTTTGAAGAATTCGTTTTGATGAGGGAATTGATTTTAGAAGAGAGTTTGGCTAGCTATTTTGTTAGCTATTCTGCTGGATATAGTGCATTTCAAGGGAGTTTGGAGTTCATTGAAAATGATGAGGATACAGTTCTAGTTGTTAAACATTATGGAACAGAACTTCATTTTGACATTTTTGATCAATCAAAAATAACCTATAGATCTTTAAGGAATTAACTTAACAAACCCAACCCAGCGCAAGCGTCCGCTTGTGCGGTGAGGCTGTGAAAAATAAGCGGTTGATTAAATAGTAGTGTAAGGAAGGTTTTTGGTACTGGTCTTACTGACTAAGAATCAAAAACCAGTGAGCCGAAAATATAAGTTTCTTAATCAAGAGCAGGCCTATTTTGTAAGCTTTGCCACGGTACATTGGATCGATGTATTTACCAGAAAGACGTACTGCGATAGAATAGTAGAGAGCCTGCAGTATTGCCAGAAAGAAAAAGATTTGATTCTTTATGCGTGGTGCATTATGCCAAGTCATGTACATTTGATAATGGGTACAAGAGGAAAGCCAATGCAGGATATTTTAAGAGATTTAAAGAGCTAAACATCCAGAATAATAAAAAAGGACATCCATAAGAATGCTTATGAAAGCAGAAAAGAATGGCTGCAATGGATGTTTAGTAATGCTGGGAAGGAAAATGGAAACAATCATAACTGGCAATTATGGCAACAAAATAATCATCCTATTGAATTATCAACTACAGAGATGATCGATCAAAAACTAGAATATCTGCACTATAATCCGGTATCAGCAGGGTATGTGGAAAGTCCGGATCATTGGATGTATAGTAGTGCGCGTAATTATTATGGTAAGCAAGGTTTGTTAGAGGTTGAAGTATGCTGTTAAGAATAGTAATGCACAAGCGGGCCAGATAAGGGTATGCTATTAAGAATGGTAATGCACAAGCGGACGCTTGCGCCAGATAAGGCAGTAAAGCAGTCTTGAACTTGTACTCGTTGAGGAGCTTTGCTTCACAATCCAGATTCCTGCATCCGCAGGAATGACTGAGGACAGCAAAATAGCACAAGCTTATACTGAATTAGAAAAAGAACCGTAAACTCTTTTGCGTTTCGGGCTCATCTCACTAAATTCTGTTTTTATATCGCTTAGCCGGAATGAGCAGCTCAAAACCCTTCATACCATCCGTCATTAAAAGTGAAGAAGGCTCCGCCTTAGCCACGGTGCTCATCCTCATCGTTATTATCTCGCTGTTTATCGGCATCATCTTCTCCGGGGTGGTACTGCAGGCCCGGTTTGTGCAGCGCGATATTGACACACAAAAAGCATTTTACGCGGCTGAAAAAGGCATTTACCTGTACCTGGATGAAACCAATTACCAGCAGGGCAGCCCTGTAACCAACCGGTTTGTGTTAGCCGATGGTTCGGAAATCCAGGTTGAAGAGCAGCCCTTTGGCGGATTCCTGGATATTACCTCTACGGCGGTGCTGGCGGGGCAATCCAGGTCCATCCGGGTGTTGATGGGAGATCACCCGGATACGCTGTTCAATCACGCCGTGGTGATGGGGGATTCCCTGGCTGACCTGACCCTTACCGGTACCACTGTAATTGAGGGAGATATTGCCATTAAAAACAGAAATGTAAACGAGGAGAATTATAAAGGGGTCTCTTTCTCGGGCTCCTTTACAGGTACCCAGGTACCCTACCCGCCCAACAGGGCTTTTCCCGTTTTGCATACCGAAGCCTATGAGCTGCAGGAACAATACTATTCGGAGTTACCCTCCAATGAAACCATCCGGAGGTTTTTGACGGAATACGATGGCAGGGGAGTGCCTGCCCGCGATACACTTTATTTCAATGAGCGCACAGAATGGTCTACCATGGGGGAGCTTTACTACCCCAATGAATTATTGATTGTGGTAAATGGAAATTTTGTGATTGACGGGGCGTACACCTTCAGGCCCTTCACCAAAATTATAGTTACCGACACCCTCTCGGTGTTGGGGGAAGTAAAAGGCGATCACCTTTTGTTATATGCCGGGAAACTGCTGGAGATCGGGGGAGAGGCGGCTTTCAGTACACAGGCCATGTCCCCGGGGAGTATTTCGGTATCCGGTAATGCCTACCTGGAATATCCCAGCATGGTGTATTCCTCCAAAGCAGGCCATACCGGGGGAGATGCCTATTCGATTCAGGTATCTGAGAATTCGGTGATTGACGGGAACCTTGTCTTTCCCAATGCCACCAACCTGGCTAACAGAGAGCTCCTGAGAGTAATTGTGAAAGATAACGCAACAGTAAGAGGGGCCATATACAACGCGGGAATTACCGAACTGGAAGGAGTACTGTACGGCACGGTCTTCACCCATCAGTTTTACTTTTACGATTCCCCCACTACCTACATAAACTGGTTGAAGGATGTACAGGTAAACGTGGAGAACCGCCCCTCCGATTTTGTAGTACCCATTGGTATTTCGGATTCTACCAGGTTCAAATTGCTGGATTGGTATGAAGTGGATTAAGAACATAGCGGAAGAGCAGGGGGCTTCGTTAGTGGAAACTTTAATTGCCATGGCCATTTTGATGGCGGTGCTGGTTCCTGCAGTCACCATGTTTACGTTATTTGCAAACAACCGGATAGTGGAAGAAAAGATCGAGAGTTTTACCATTGCCCGGAATGAAATGGAAGTCATGATCAGTACAAGAGATAATTCTTCGCTAACCGTTCAGTATGCAAATAACTGGTGGATTAAACGGACGGTGCAGCAACAGGAGTACCTGCATCATTTAAAAGTGGAGGTGTTTAAGAACGATACAACCCGCCCACCTACTATTACTCTGGAAACAAGCAGGCTATGGTACCACGAAAAATAAACAGCGAGGCTGGCTATACCGTGATTGAAGTACTGGTGGCTCTAACCATTATATCTGTTCTGATGGCTATTGTGGGTACGGTGTTTATTTTTGCTTACACGCACGCTAATCGCTGGCAGACTAACCTGTCCCTGAACTCGGAAAAAGAATTGATTATTCAGCGGCTCTACGAGGATATCCAGGATGCACAATCTATTGTAAATACCGATTCGGGCTTTGTTATTACCGATTACTCAAATTCACAATTCGTTTACCATACCTGGAACGAGGTGCTCACCCGTAATACAATCCCCTTAGTTACTGCTTATGATAGTGTTTACATTGAAAGAATGGTATTATCGGATACACTGAACGTGATAGATATACGGTTTTATCACGATGAAGAAGAGTGGTACACCCAGGTTTTTCAGTCTACGCGAAAACCCAAAAACTGGTTACCATTGAATTAAAACACTATGGCAGGTTTACCAAGCACCATTGCGAAAAAACGGACAAAAGCAGGCACTGATTCGGGGTTGCTCAGCAAAGAAATCCGCGTGCCGTTTATCCCGGAGGTGCCCGAAAAACAGGTTATTGAATTCACCCGGAACCTGGCGGTGATGTTGGGGGCAAAACTCACCCTGTTAAAAGCGATAGAAACCTCCATCCAGCAAACCACCCATACCCGGTTTAAAACCATTCTTACTTCCATTAAAACCGATGTGAGAAAAGGGAAAAGTTTTTCCCAGGCCATTACAAAGTATCCCAAGGTTTTTGACGGAATTTATATCCAGCTTTCAAAAGTCGGGGAGCTATCAGGGATCCTGGATAAGGTGTTGCTTCGTCTTTCCGGGTATAAAGAGAAAGCTTT
>JAKSCW010000459.1 GCA_022360375.1 Balneolales bacterium | reverse complement strand
CCTCACGGTTCTGAACCTGCGGATCTATTGGGCCTAGAACAGAGAAATAATCCATATGAATACTATCACCACTCATACAAAAGATTGTTCCAGCACTATATGCATAATCAGGTACGATGAAATTCACTTCATCATAATGCTGTCTTAAAATATTAACAAAACGTTCAACAACATTAGCGCTTCCTCCTCCTGTTGTGAGGACTATAAATATTTTATCTTTCTTTTCAGCGTGACTTGCTAAATCTTCGACAATTTTTAGAAAAATATTTTCACCACCACCGAATGGCCCAAAATAGGTTAGAAAATCAGCTTCAAAATGATCCTCTAGATTTTTTAGTCTCTCGTTTAGTAATACTTGAACTTTATCATCAAGAGCAGGCTTCATAATTCGTATAAGTCAGTGGATATAACTTGCTCTTAAAATAAATACTTTTAAATACTTAATTACAACTCCTTCTCCAGCTTATCGATTTGATCTCTGATTCTTGCGGCTTCTTCAAACTCCATGTTTCGTGCGGCCTGGAGCATGGTCTCCCGTAAGTGTTCAATCAGTTTATCCTTGCTTTCAAAGGTAACCTCATTCATGGCCGGGCTGGCCTTGTACTGAATACCTTCTTCTGCCACTTTAATAGACTCCAGGTAATCCTGTTCTGCTTGTTTTTCGGCCTCGGCGCTGTAATCGAATTTACTTTTTGAGATGAGTGCCGGGTCTACCAACGGTTTCAATTCTTTCTGAACCGTCTGTGGGGTAATACCGTTTTCGCGGTTATATTCATCCTGAACTTCCCGCCGCCGGTTGGTTTCGTCAATCACTGTACGCATGCTGTCGGTGATTTTATCGGCGTATAAGATGGCTTTCCCCTGTACGTTTCGTGCCGCCCTTCCCACAATCTGGAACAACGAGGTTTCTGAACGAAGAAAGCCCTCTTTGTCGGCATCCATAATGGCTACCAAACTTAATTCGGGGATATCAATTCCTTCCCGCAACAGGTTGATTCCCACCAGTACATCAAAATCCCCACGGCGGTATTTGAATAACACTTCAATACGCTCCAGCGCATCCAGTTCACTGTGCATATACGCCGCAGAAATACCCACGTTTTTCAGGTATTCGGAAAGTTCTTCGCTTAAACGCTTTGTTAACGTGATGACCAATACACGTTCTTTCTTCTCTACCCGAAGGCGAATTTCTTCCATCAAATCATCTACCTGGTTCCCCAGAGGTCGCACTTCAATTTCGGGTTCCATCAGGCCGGTTGGGCGAATGATTTGCTCAGCGTACACCCCACCGGATTTTTCAAGCTCGTAATCGCCAGGGGTGGCGCTTACAAAAATAACCTGATTAGCTAATTCTTCCCATTCATCGAACGTAAGCGGACGGTTATCCAGCGCAGAAGGAAGCCGGAATCCGTGCTCCACTAATTGAACCTTCCGGGAGCGATCGCCGCCGTACATAGCTGAGATTTGCGGAATAGTCTGGTGGCTTTCATCCACCACAACCATGAAATCTTCCGGGAAGTAATCCATCAAACAAAAGGGTCGTTCGCCCGGTTTACGGGCACTCAGGTAGCGGCTGTAATTCTCAATGCCCGAGCAGTAGCCAATCTCCTGGATCATTTCAAGGTCGAAAAGGGTGCGCTGTTCCAGCCGTTTGGCTTCCAGGAATTTCTCTTCGTCAATAAGCACTTTGGTTCGCCATTGAAGCTCATCCCGGATTTGCTGAATCGAAGATTCCAGGCGGGACTTAGTAGTCACATAATGGGAAGCGGGGTAAATCCGAAACTCCTGCACTTCTTCGATGATGTTGCCGGTGTTGACATCAAAAAGCTGCATTTTTTCAATTTCATCGCCCCACTGGGTAATACGTAAGCCCTCATCAGAGTACGCCGGATACACATCCACCACATCACCACGAACCCGGAATACCCCGCGACGGAAATCATGATCGTTCCGGGTGTAATGAAGATCCACCATGTCGTATAACAATTTGTTCCGGGGAATTTCCATCCCGGTGCGAAGGGAGATAATAAGCTTGGCGTATTCTGAAGGAGAACCAATACCGTAAATGCAGCTCACCGAAGAAACAATCACCACATCCCGCCGGCCGGAAAGTAACGAACTGGTGGCGCGAAGCCGCAATCGCTGGATTTCTTCGTTAATTGACAGATCTTTTTCGATGTATTTATCCTGGGCAGAAAGGTAGGCCTCGGGCTGGTAGTAATCATAGTATGAAATGAAAAACTCAACGCGGTTATCCGGGAAAAAATCCGAAAGCTCCCGGAACAACTGGGCTGCCAGTGTTTTGTTGTGGCTCATTACCAGGGTTGGTTTTTGCAGATTTTCAATCACACTGGCTACGGTTCGGGTTTTCCCCGAACCTGTAATTCCAAGAAGTGTTTGGTATTCGTCACCTGCATGAACTCCTTCTGTCAATTCTTTGATTGCATTGGGTTGATCCCCTGCAGGTTGAAAGGGTGAGTGAAGTTTAAATTCCGACATTTAGAGTGTACCGGTTATTTGACCAGCACCATTTTTTTTGTGATGATTTCGGCCCCAGCGGCAAGTTGATAAATATAAACCCCGGAAGCGAGGTTTTCAGCATCAAAATTAATTTCATGCGAACCGGCGGAATGCATTTTATTCTCCAGCAGCGTGGCAACTTTCCTTCCAGTTGAATCAAGAACAGTTAGGGTTATGGATGCAGCGTCTGCCAATTCATAGGTAATGTTGGTTGAAGGATTGAAGGGGTTCGGGTAGTTTTGCTGAAGATTCATTCCCCGGGGCGAATCCAGGTTAGTTTCATTAGACGTTAACTCAGGAAGGCGGAAATCGGCGACTAGCGGAAGGTGATCTGATGCCTCGATGGTATCTTCTGCGTCAAGTGCGTAAGCAGTTAGCGTATCAGTATCCAAATCAGGAGTATGCAGGGAAAAACTGTTTACCATTTCCAATACGGAACCTGAATAGACAATGTAATCCAGTCGACCGGCACTGAACGAGCTTCCCTCATCATACCATGTAAAGGTTGTAGGTAAACCCGGGTTGGCAGGTATAGCATCTTCCAAATCGGTACCGTCCCAATCGGGGTTAAAGTCGGCGCCGTATTGCTGTTCGTTGTCAATGTCTCCTGTTAGAAGCGTCGCTTGTTGTTGCGCAAAACCCACTAAATTCATATCACCCATAATGATTATGGGCGTATTCGGCTGGATATCAAATTCCTGTCCATTTTGTGAATCTCTGAGGAACCCCATCATCGCATCAAACTCCTGCTGGCGACCCTCATTATTGGCACAGCAAGGCGGATGAGCGACAATCGTAAATAAGTTACGGTCACCCAAATCCAGGAGAAAAGCGGCATTACCATCGATGGAGGTTTGCTCAAGAATTGGATAACGGCTCACCATTAGGTTGTCGTTACCAGTATCTCCGGAAAACCACTGTTCGCCTTCACCAGAAGGAAGAAACGTTTCAATTAAAGCAGCGGCTTGCGTACCACTGTTATCATATACTTCAGAAAGGCCAATAATGTCTGGTTGAATAGCCTGGAAAATTCTGCGGAAATGGTTTTCAGCTTCTGAATTGAACAGATTGTCTCGCAAAACGTTATAGGAAAGTATACGAATGTCGGAATCAGATTTTTTATGGAGCTGAAAGGGGAGTGGATCGAATGTTTCCTGGCTGAAATTATAACTCAATAGTTCGTTGCTCTCCGGGAGGCTATCTCCACCGGTTCCCTCTGATTTAAATACAAGTTGAATTGTTTGAGACGTAAATAATGGTTGCCCACCAATTTCAGCATCCAGGTTGAACTTCAACTCAAATACTGTTGAAGTAACGGTTGGTGAAGAAACCAGGCCTATTTCATAGGCATTTATCGACGATGTTTGGGCACCATGAAATGTTCCCTCACGTTCACCAAAAGTAAATTCAAAATCATAACCGATTCCAAAGTCCGGCACTCCCGTTTCTGAGTTGTTATCAGTATCAATGTACAGTGTAATCCCGTTCAGATCCTGGAGGTTAATCTCTTCTCCCACTTCCAGGTAGAAATATATGAACCGGTCATCGTTCGCTAATTTTATCAAGCCAAAGTCGATGCCGTCGTTCTCCCCTGTAGCATCTTCATACAATGTTTCGATGTGTTCCCAATCGGAAAAATCCTCATCGAGGTGAATTTGCCGGGCTAACAAAGGATTAGAAAAGATCAAAAGAGAAAATAGAGTAAAAGCAAAAATACTGCGGCACATGGCTACCCGTTAATGTGATGTTGTGGTCGAAGATAATCGCAACCACTCATTTGAGTTGTTAAGGATATTAAAAAGCT
>JAKSCW010000437.1 GCA_022360375.1 Balneolales bacterium | reverse complement strand
TGCTGAACCGATAATTCCATACATATGGAAAGAATCGAACAAAAACATTTCCTGTATTCTGAACCAGGAAATCACTTCTGATTTAATCAGAATAAAGCCGAATAATATTCCAGTAAGTATAAATCTCATAATGTTTATCCTAACAGTTTTGGCAAAATGAAATGGGTAGTTAATAAGCCACCGATGAAAAAGCTCACCACTGCAATTAGCGATGCTTTCTGAAAAGTGGCCAGCCCTGTAATCGCATGTCCGGAAGTACAACCTCCGGCATACCGGGTTCCAAACCCTATCATGAAGCCTCCCACAACCAGGATCAGAAACCCGGGAAATGTCCATAAATTGCCCCAGGAAAAAATTTCGGAAGGAACGAGTCCTTTAAATTCTGTTACTCCAATTCCATAGAGCCAAGATTTTGTGCTCTCCGAAATATTTACAGAATATCCTTCCGGGATGAATGCATAAGCAATTGCGCCTCCAATCAGAATTCCCAGTGCAAGTTGCAGATGCCACCTGCCTTGTTTCCACCAGTCATAATTGAAGTACGAAAATCTCTTTGGCATTACCGCAGCACACATGTGCTGAAAACTGCTCGAAATGCCAAATGTTTTGTTACCAATAAATAATAGTAGCGGTACTGTTAAGCCGATTAACGGGCCTGCTATGTACCAGGGAATGGGGTTAAATAATAATTCGTAATTCATATCTCATGTTTAACGGGTTGACTAAAACTAAGAATCGCCGTAAACTTATATCAACATGTTATAACAAGTAGTAACTTATGATCGAAGCCTCCCTTCCCAAGCATCAAAAAATAGCCGCTCACCTTCGCAACGAGATAGAAAATGAAGAGTTTATTCCAGGGGACAAATTGCCCTCCGAAAAACGGCTTTGCGAGTATTTTAAGGTAAGCCGGGTAACCGTTCGTGATGCCCTGAAAGTACTGGAAAAAGAAGGCTTGATTTACAAAAAGCAAGGGTTAGGAGCTTTTGTGAAGGAAGACTCCCACAAGCCCACCCTTGTTCAGCTTACCGATTTTAATGAGGACATGCGCCGGGCCGGTTTTTCAAGTTCTTCAAAACTCATAAGTTTTCGAAAGGTGCAGGCCGATCCTGAAATCAATCCCATTCTCGGAATCCCACCTGAAAAACCACTAATAAGAATAGAGCGGATTCGTAAAGCAAATAAAAACCCCATTGCACTTGATATCACCTGGCTTCCTGCGAGTTATGGCCAGTTATTACTGGATGAGGATTTAACAAATAAAACTATTTACCAGGTTTTGGAAGAAGAGTATTCAATCCCCATTACTGCAGGCAAATATTCCTTTACGGCAACCGTGGCAGATGAACGCATTGCAAAGTATTTAAATGTGGACGTTGGTTCTCCCCTTTTTCAAATAAACCGGTGTTCAAGAACAATTGGAGATAAAAAAATCTATTTCCAGAAACGCTACAACAATCCCAAGTATGTTCATTATGAAATTGAACTATCCCGGATCGATGAAAAGAACGAATCTTCCAAAGAAGGACTTCCATTAAAAGAATTTGTACCAAAGTTTAAGTTTTGAAACTTACTACCGAATTCTATCTTAGGCACTAAGGAGTCTGTAAATCAATTATGCTATTATGGAAGTATGGGAAAATGAATATCCTTCTTCATCGGAGTATGTACACTTCTACTCAGGATATGTAGGATTGGTTGAAAGGGGGAATATTATAAGCACACTAAACACGCAGATGCACGAGCTGTATACGTTGATTAACACTGTGCCAGGGGATAAAGCCTTTTTTACATATGAACCAGGCAAATGGACCTTAAAAGAGGTTATTGGCCATATGATTGAAACCGAGCGTGTATTTTGCTTTCGTGCTCTGTCTATTAGCCGGGGAGAGAAACAACCTTTACCGGGAATGGATCAGGATGAATATATGGAGGGAAATAATTACAACACCCGAACCCTGGCCAATCTTTCCAATGAATATCTGGCCGTGCGTGTTTCCACCATTCACCTGCTCAGTTCCATGACCAAACAGATGATTGCAAAAAGCGGAATAGCCTGTGGATTTAATTTTACCGTTCGGGCTTTGGCGTTTATTATTGCCGGGCATGAACGCCATCATATGAATATCATAAAAGAACGGTACCTGGCCGACTAACGGCTCACTTCTTCTCCAACCCCGGCTGAAATAATATGCTGCACCAATTCGTCCTCATCTGAAATTTCGTCTAAATGAAGAATTGGACCGTTCTTCAACCACTTGTCCACAATTCGGGTGAATGTGTCATCAATAGTATAAACAACCGTTCCTCCGAGTAACTCAATGGCAGCAGCATTACTTAACTGCTCATATTGATTTCGAATGGGAATCGTAAGCAGTTTTTTCCCTAAAAACATGGACTCTGAAGTGGTTTCAAAACCCGTGGAGGAAACAACGCCCAAACAGGATTCAAAGCTCTCCAAAAATGTATCTTTGCCTACCGGCCGTACCCAGACATTACCTTTATGATATTCTTTTTCGCAAGTTGGAGAAAAAATATGCCACTCAATTTGCTGCGACTTATTGAATATGGAACACAGTGTTTCGTGATCGAATGCAGGTAAATATACTGTGATATGATTTCCTAAGGTTGGATTCAGATCTTTAATCTGCTTCCGAATAATAGGTGGTTCAATAAAGTCGTCATATCGTTTGTAATGCGAACCCACAGCTTTTGTGAAAGGAGCAAAATGCCGCATAACCCCTTCAGCCATCATAGAACGCTTCGCGGGACGAGGTGTTTTTGGGGAAAAGAACGCTGCCTGGTGGCTAATTGCCACACATGGAATTCCGGCAGTTTGAGCAGCCCATGCTGTTACCGGTTCAAAATCGTTAACCACAAAATCATAGTCGGCAACAGGTGTAGACTGAACATCCTGGATAAACTTTACCGGTTTTAGGTTTAATGCAGTTTCAAGAATATCTACACTTCCTTTACTGTCGTAGGTGAGGCTTATACCACGGGCTTTGTATGCAATCTCGCCATCCAGATCCATGTGGAAATTGTACCCACTTATTAATACATCCACTTCAGCATGTTCGCGTAACTTAGGCAGCACTACCCGTGCCCGGCTTATATGCCCGTGCCCGGTTCCCTGAACTCCGTAAAGTACCTTCATCCGATCATGACTTTCGGTTCAACTACAGCACCGTTATTCTGGATAAGTTGAGTAATTTTTGGATTAGGATTGTCCTGCATTACCACATCTTCTTCATAACGGTATAAACTCCATTCAGCGCCGTCATATTCCAGGGCAGTGAGATTCTCAATCCAGTCACCGGAATTCAAATAAATAACTGAGCCTTTTTCATTTTCATACCCTCGAATTTTTGGTTGGTGAATATGACCACAAACTACATAATCATAACCCTCTTCGATAGCCAGTTCCATAGCCGTTACTTCAAAATCATCGATAAAGTTAACTGCTGTTTTTACACTTTCTTTGATTTTTTTGGAAAGTGAGAGCTTTCCATATCCCATTTTCATTGAAAGTCTG
>JAKSCW010000456.1 GCA_022360375.1 Balneolales bacterium | reverse complement strand
TCGAAGGCGCCGTTAAAAATATTACCGATTTCGGTGTATTCATCGATTTGGGTGGCGTAGATGGTCTTCTTCACATTACTGATCTTTCCTGGGGACGTGTTGACAATCCAAACGAAATCGTTCAACTGGATCAACGTCTGAACGTAGCTGTTATCGATTTTGATGATCGCAGCAAGCGTGTTTCTCTTGGTTTGAAACAACTTCAGCCACATCCGTGGGAAGAAATTCATGCCAAGTACCCGGAAGGTATGAAGGTGCAGGGACGCGTGGTTTCTATTGCCGACTATGGTGCATTCATCGAGCTTGAAAAGGGAGTGGAGGGATTGATTCATATCTCCGAAATGAGCTGGACTCAGCATATCAAGCATCCATCCCAATTAGTTGAAAAGGATGATGTGGTAGAGTGCATTGTGCTGAATATTAATGAGGATGAGAAGAAAATTTCTCTTGGTGTGAAGCAATTGACTAGTGATCCCTGGGCAGATATCCTTGAGCGATTCCCAATCGGTTCAAAACATAAAGGATTTGTCCGAAACCTGACCAATTTTGGTGTATTTGTTGAGTTGGAACCAGGAATTGATGGGTTAATACACGTATCTGACCTCAGTTGGGAAGACAAAGTGGAACATCCAAATGAAGTAGTTTCTAAAGATCAGGAAATTGATGTTGTGATTTTAGGTGTGGACTTTGATAACCGCAGAATCACGCTTGGTCATAAACAAGTGCTTGAAAATCCCTGGGAACAGTATGCCCGGGAATACACTCCCGGAACGGCTGTAAAAGGAGAGGTTGTGAAAGTCACAGACCGTGGTGCTTTTGTAAAACTCGAATTAGGAGCGGAAGCTTTTCTAAACCTGACCAAGGCGGTTGAGCCAGAGTTTAAAGAAGGTATGGAAGTGGAAGCATTCATCCTTAAGTTTGATGAAAACTCCAAGTCTATTGATTTAACGCAACTTGATTCTGATCAAAAGAAAGCGGCAAAAGCAGCTAAAAAAGCAGCCGAAGCGGCAGATATTGAAACAGGAGCACCAACACTTGGCGAGATGTCAGGTTTAGCAGCTTTGAAGGAAAAAATGGAAGCAGAAGAAAAAGCTGCTGCTGAGAATAAAGAAGAAGAGTAATCTTCGACGATAATGATTGAAGAAACCCGCTCTTGAAGAAGGAAGCGGGTTTTTTTATTTCAAATAAAAAAACACGGTTTTGTTCTGAGAATCCTTTCTGCTCTTAACTTTAACATTATTCTCTCTATTAAAAGCATATACAACATTTC
>JAKSCW010000132.1 GCA_022360375.1 Balneolales bacterium | reverse complement strand
AAATCCTTTTCATTTGCTTTTTTGCTGTAGGATTTTTTTCCGCTGTACTTGGTATTATAAGTCTTGTTATATTTGATTCGATTTTAAAAAATATTTATCGCAAAAATCATCAAGAGTGGGTAAATATGGGTAGACCTTGTGGTTGGTTTTGGGTACCGAAAGAAAGTAAAAAATCATTTACCAAATCTGCTTTGTGTAGAAACGGCTATGTGAAACTATTTGGTGATAGTGATTTTATCATAAAGGAAAAGAAAGTCCCAGACCCAGAGAATTTGATACCATTGGTAAGTGCTTACTCTCAATTTCGGAAGCTAGCATTTTCAGGGAGTCTTGTTGCTGCTCTTTTTTTTGTAGGTAGTATTTTAGCTATCTTTCTTTGAGGATGATGTACAAGCTGATCTATACTGGATATTTCTTTTCAATTGAAATTACCTATTAATAAATGAAAATCAATTCTGTTACTTGGTAGGGCGATTTTTTCTAAAGCGTTAAGTAATATTGATTAAACGGGGTAAAATAACACCTGCTTGATACATAAAGAACTCAAGCAAAGTTTGAAATCACGTAAACTTTTCAGAGTTTCAACAAGTAATCATATGGACTTAAGCTTTAACCGCTGATTTTACCGCCAAAAATTGTTCTCTTAATTTTGGAGATAAATTTTCATGTTTGGTTTTGTTTAAGATATATCTTGCTGAAGGAACTCCCTTGAAATTTTTTGAGTCAATGTCTATGCCTGCTTCAATAAGATATTTTGCAAGAATATAATTTCTTCTATAAAGAGCCCAGAATAGAGCATTATTGCCATCTGAGTCTTTAGAATTAATATCTATTCCCCATTTTAACAATTGCTTTATAATATCTTGATGAGAATTTGCACTAAATGCTGCCCAAATTAAAGCATTACGACCATATTCACATTTCAAATTAATATCTGCGTTATTTTCGTATAGCAGTTTTAAAATATCAAGATGTCCACGAGCAGCCGCAATTATAAAAGGCGAGCTATGACTGTTATCAACTTGGTTTATATTTGCTTTTTGTGCTATTAAAAATTTTACTATTTTAATTTTATTATGTATCACAGCTAAACTTAAAAGACTACCAAAGTTATCACTATTGGTTAAATTAATACTTATTCCGCTGTTGATTGCATTTTTAATATATTCAAGATCGCCTCTCTTAATTGCGTCATGCAAAATATTGTAATTATTATTTCAGTGGTTTTTGAGTCATCATAGTTAATTTTCTGCAGTGTTGAATCAAATGCCTGGTATATAGATAATGGGATAGCTACCCCTAAGCATATTAAATCCAGTATACTGAAGCTTTTTTCTCCCGTTACTGCTTTATAAAATGCAGTAAAGAATGGAATATTAATGTCGTCATCGAGCCAGTCAATAATGGTTGTAAAAGACGATAAAACGTCTTGCCCCACTTGAAATATCAGCTGAACAGCATTCTTTACCAGCTCGAGTAAGGACTGTACAATAGATTGTATTGCAGAAACCGTTGTTTCTACGGTGCCGGTGAGAAAGGTATCAACGTTTTCGGCCCAGGACGACAATAAATTGGTGATTTGGGTGAGTGTATCACTTGAAACCCCATCATTAAGGGTTGTCAACAAGTTGTTTAAATCAGTATTAAAATTTGGAATCGAACTAAAAGGTGAACCTGACAGTGGAGATGATATACCCACAAAGCCTAGTTTCGAAGTAATCCAGGTACCGGCTTCAAACAAATCATGCCCGCCAAAATTAAAAATGAAAGAATTAAAGTCGGTATTACTTCCTCTTTCACTTTGGATAGAATTCCCGCCAATTTCACTGTTTATATTGCTAATTATGCTATTAAAGTTATCCTCAAGATTTTGAATAGTGCTTTCAATGCTACTGCTGTATTGCATTATGTCCAGCTCTTGAGCGGCCTTTGCTTTTTCCTGTATCAGAGATTTTATATCATTTTTTATACCCAGAATCTGTTCCCAGAAAAATCCAAGTCCAAGGATTTTGATCAGCCATCCGATAACGGTACCCAATACCGTGCCTACAATATCGAAAATGGTTCTTACCAGGTAAAAGAATTGCTCGACCTGACTGAGTACGAAGCTTACAACTTCACCTGCAATATCAATAAGCACGTTAACCCCCTTCACAATAACACCAACAATATCGTCAGCAATATCTGCAACATTGTTTACAACACTTTCAAAGAAATCACCTATATCGTTAAAAAAATCAAACTCCGGGGTATCGACATACTTTCGGGCTATGTTTTGCAGAGCTTGCTCTCTATTCACCTGTGCTTCGTTCCATAACTTATCGAATTCATCGTCGCTCAGGTAAGTAAATTTCAGGCGATCGCCTTGCTTCCCAAATTTCCATGCTTTAGAAGATGAAGAGGAGATACAGGTGGCAGGTGTGGATGTATAATAGCTAACCCCTCTTTGTCCATTTATCTTCTGCATAAAATCGGGCAGGCTATCTTGTGGGGCAAAACAGTTATTCACATCCTGCATAGATGCATTTAAGGCTTTTGCAACTTCAGATGTGTCTTGTTGTTTATCTGTAGGAATTACCGGGGTATCCCCATTGAATGGATCAGCGCCATTGTTTAACTCATCCGTGTTTACCGTGAGTAAATAATTCTGTACATCTCGTTCGGGTCTTATCTCAACAGTTCCTTCAAATTCATCAGAGGTAAGAATCAGCCCGGGGCTAAAAGCATTATCTGTCGCATTTATATGTATCGAGATATCCAAATGGCCTAGTGGTGTAGTTTCTATTGGATAATCTACACCTGGAGAGAGAGTAGTAAGAACTCCATTCACCTGAGCCAAGGTCTCTTCTGTAGCCTTTAATGAAACTGAAACGCCTGAAGCTGGAATTTGCTCAACAGAATTAAAAAGGGTAACGATTGTCCGGTATGCATTTATTTGATCGACCTGGGCATTAGTAGGAGGATCAACTTCTATTTTGGTCTCTCTCCAATCTCCCGCTTCATCAATATTTATCATTGAAATATCGCCTTGCAAACTCACTCCTAAGGGAGGTGGGCAGAAGAATAAAGCCAACAAGTTATTTAAGTCAGTTGTGGTATAGCATGTTATATATGCGTGAGTATATGTATATACCCAGCTTACCTGGATACCAAGATTAGTGGGCTCAGTCCATGTTGGAGTGTCTGAACCCAGATCAAGTGAAGTATGATACAGATAACCGGTATAACTGGCGGTCTTACTACTGTTATTGTATAGTACGAGTTGTAGTTCGTTGTTACCATCAATGAGGCATTGAGCCCATCTGAAAAAACCTACACCGGATTCTAGTGAGAATGAGGGGAGAGGAGCAGTAGTTTCTGAGGTAATTTTACCTTCACTATCAACAATAGCATGATACAACTCATTTTCTGTTCCATTTTTAATATTGGTACCCAGAAGATGAAAATTATTACTTCCATCATAAATACCGGTGACAGTACTCATCTTTGAATAAGCCTTAACCTCGGTAAGCTCAAAACTTCCTGTGGGCAAGCTTTCATTACTCTCAGACACATCAGACGGGGCACTTCCCAGTTTGTAAAGATTTACCTGGTTATATTCAAAGTCATTGAAAATTACCATGCCGCCAGGCCAGGGAGACGAAGAACCATTTTTAGCAGGTACAATGAATACGCAACCATTTTGGTTGTTATTTATCAGAGCAGGTCCGGTATATATCTCCCAGTTATTATCGCCATTTAAGTCTGCGACAATAACAAGGGTTCCGGAACCTGACCGGGATGAACCAAAGAAGCATGACTGAGAGTAAGCTTTAAACTGCCAGACAGGCTGGTGTGCAGGTACAATTTCTTTTGAAGAATAGCTTTGATCTTCAGGATTATAGATCAATAGGTTAATAGAAGCTAACCCATTAGTTGGCGGAGTATAAAAATAGACACTGTCAGCTCCTGTGGTATTGTTTAACATACAGATGGATGCAGCAGCAATACCAGTGTTTACTTGTATCCATCCGGTATCTACACTGCCATCTCGGCGTGTGTGATAGATATTCCCGGATGTACCTATTGAAAAGAGTTCATCCTCGCGATTTATATTTTTTGCGACTGTGGGTTCTGTTAGGCTCAACGGTTGTTCAACTACGTAGTCCTGTGTGAACTTTGTTCTTATAGTATCGATTATATAGGTAGGTGAAGTTGTGTCTGGGGCGTTCATAACACAGTAGTTTTATTGGATGTTGAATGGAATCTCTCTTTTCAATCGCTTTAAAACATCACTAAAAAGTATTGATATCTCTAACTACTAAGTGTTTTAAAAGAAATGCATTTTTGCGATTTGGAAAACCTGCAACGATTCGATTTGTTGCAGAATAATGGGATTGGATGAGTTAAAACCTATCGTGATTTGCATTCTGCCGAAACATATAAGCAAAAAAAATCACAAATTTCTTCAAGAATTGGTTTTTGATTTAAGATGAGGAAATGCCGCATGATGGTCATATCACACGGCATTGAAAGGACAAATAAAGGAATCTCTACAGACCTTTATCTGCTCGAGGTTATCCTCTTCCCCCCGTATCAAAGTTGTAGAAAGGGAAAAACTTTTTATGATTAGACACTTGTTTTCATATTGTTTGGATAGTATGTTAAACGAATAACGGAAGGAATTTGCAGATTGGGTATGTAAGAGGCATCATGAAAAAGCGTGATTTTGACTCCCTCTTTTGTATATATCTGGGTGCAAGAAGTATCCTCTTAGTTTTATCTCGTAACCTCTATCATCATGGCAATTCAAACACAGCCTTCATCTTCATACATGTGTAATCAAAGTTCCCTGGCTGAATACTTACCGTTGGCTACGGTGATAGAATGTAGACTCGGGTCGCCAAATACATCGCCAGGAGGTCTGTACATGACTACCACTTCTGCGGTATTTGTTGGCGGCACCTAAACCCCCTAACACCAAACCACTAACTGCCATGAGTGCTCCGGATACTTCTTTCACACACTATTCTCCCTATATTCGTCTTACTAAAAAGCCAAAAAACGGCGACCAGTATGATTACTTCCTGTGGCTGGTAACATTTATTCCAGATAACTTCACAATTCCCCATCAACCGCAACCAAGCCATCACGATCACAATACCCATGTACACGTACATGTTGAAAGTGGTGGTGCTCACCCCTCCGGGTCCTGGAAGCCATTTTCCATTAAAGTAAAATTACCGGAGCCGTTACAGTCAAATTCCTCGGTAATTGTTAATGTCTACTTGAATGATCCTCAGGGTGAGGGAAGTGGCAAAATGGAATATGATGAAGCAGAGGAAGAATAGAGCTTTTCTTTAAAAGAAGGGCTATGCTCCGAAGCTTCATTATATCACTGGCAATTCTTTGCTGTTCCGTTCAGGTATTTGCTGAGGATTTCAATCAGGATCAATTTGGGTTTTTGGCCAATCAGGCAGAAGAATATTATCCCTCTAAGCTTGATTCAACAGTTATTTATGCCAATGATTTGATTGATAAAATCAGGAATCAGGGGGTAGTTTCTGCCTATGAAGAGCAAATGTTGGATTTGTTAGGCCGCACATACAGGCGTATGGGAAATTCCCAGCGATCCGAAGAATATTTTCTGGAAGCTATTGAGCTAAGTCGGCAACGCGAAAATATAGCTCAACTTGGGGACTCTTATAACCGCATCGGCCTATTGTATCGTGGAATAGGTCGATACGAGGACGCGCTGGAGAGTTATGAAAAGAGTCTGGAATTTAAGCTGCAAACAGGTAATGAAAACAGTGCAGCAGGAACCCTGAATAACATGGGCAACTTGTACAGAGCCATGGGTGAGAGACAAAAAGCATATGATAGTTTCATTCAGAGTATTGAGATCCGTAAGAGAATTGGTGAAGAAGAACGCGCAGCTACGGCGTATCTGAACCTTGGTAACTGGATGGCTGATGAAGCGGAGTATGAAAAGGCGCTGGATTTATATAATGATTATCTGAATTTGGTTTCTTCTTTGAATGATACTTTATCTATGGCATCGGTGTTCAACAATATTGGTAATGTTTATAATGCTACTGGAGAACTTGAAAAAGCACTTGATGGCTATTTGGAAGGGGATTTTTTACTTAAAGCTTCCGGTGTGAAAGACGATTTGGAAGGGAGGTTAAATCTGAATATTGGTTTTGTTCTCTACAAGTTAGGCAAAGCAAATGAAGCAATTGATTACTACAGGGAAGCCGCAAAACTCTTCATAGATTTCGATATTAGAGAAAGCTATGGGAATGCGTGGCAAAATATCGGCCTGGTTTTTGAACAGCTTGAACAAGCAGACTCGGCACTATACTATTATGAATTAGCTATCAATGCATTCGAGCCCTTGGGGAATAAAGAGTTGTTGGCAGGGGTTTACGAAAACATAGGTGTAATTTATAACCAGGAATCCACCCCGGAATATGCACTGGATTATTTGCTTAGAGCGAGTGCAATTTTTGAGGATACTAAAAATGAACGCGCACTGGCCAATCTCTATAACAACATCGGGGAAAGCTATTTTTACCTTGAGCAATATAATTCTGCAATCAGTTACTTCCGGGAGAGCCTGGAAAAAGCAACTGAAACAGATTTCCTGGAAGTTCAGGAAAGGGCTTCGTTTGGACTGGCTGAGACTTATGCAGAAATAAATGATTTCGAAAACGCTTTCAAATACCAGCTGTTATATGATGAGTATAAAGACAGTTTATTGAACCTGGAGCGGGTTAAGGTAATTGAAGAACTTATCACCAGGTATGAAACAGAGCAAAAAGATGCAGAGATACAAATTCTTACTGCGGAACAGGCACAGAGTGAGGCTGTAATCCGGCAGAGAGAAGCGGAAAACCGGGTACAGCTTATAGCAATTATCTCACTGATTTCTGCCACAATCGGTATCATTTTGTGGTTTTTGTATAGTTCCAGGAAGAAAAAAATAATTTTAAAGCAGAAGGAATTACTCTTTCGAAATGAAATTGACTCGCTAATGGAAAAACAACGCACTGAGTCAATCGCTGCTATGCTAAAAGGGCAGGATAAGGAAAGGAAAAGACTGGCTGCCGAGGTGCACGATCGGCTGGGAAGCATTCTTTCACTTGTAAAGCTTTACTTCAGCTCGGTAGATAATGATTTGAAAGAAAAACAACCGGAGTTATACCATTCATTCCAGGAAGGGAACCAGCTTCTGGATGATACATTTATTGAGCTACGGGCTATCATTAAAGAAATGAGTGAAGGAAAGGTATCAGGAAAAGGGTTGGAACAGGATATATTGGACTTGCTGGCTAAAATCAAAAAAGTAGGAGTAGAAATTGAAAGCAAGATTGAATTAAGTAAGAATCTTCATGCTGATGTTGAAACAAATATGTATCGTGTTATACAAGAAGCCTTAAGTAATTCTTTAAAGTATTCTAAAGCAGATACTATTCAACTAAGCATAAACGACGTGAATGAGTTAACGCTTAGTGTAAAAGATAATGGAATAGGGTTTGATCAGGAATCGTATCGTGTGAGAAAAGAAGCTGGGATTAATAGTTATGGTGTTGAAAATATGGAAAACCGGGTGAAGCTTCTGGGAGGATCTTTCTCTCTGAAAACAAAGAAAGGAGAAGGGGTACAACTGGAAGTGAGTATTCCAATTAGGGAAAAATCTGAATTCTGGAACCTTACGGAGCTGAATTAAAATGATAAAAGTGATACTTGTAGATGATCATCCTGTATTTGTACAAGGCTTGCAGGCTTTATTTGCCAGGGAAGAAGAAATTACAGTAATGAACACCTTTACAAATGGCCAGGATTTTTTCAGGTATTTATCTCAACAAGAATTGCCGGATGTTGTCTTGCTTGATATTGAGATGACCCCTTTGGATGGGATAATGATAGCGCAAAATGTTCTTCAATTATACCCCGCCGTTAAAGTGTTAATGCTGAGCACGTATTTTAATGAAGAACTGGTAGCTGATTTACTAGAGTCGGGTATCTCAGGATATTTGTTAAAAAGTACCGGGTACCCTGAGCTTAAGGCCGCGATTAAGAAAGTAAATGACGATGAATTTGTGTGCAGTAAGGAAATAATGGATATTCTTATAAAAGGGTTTAAAAATCATCCCGTTACTGCTAAAGAAAAAGAAGAAACCCAGAATAAAACCGGCCCACTTACGGAACGGGAAATAGAATTGCTCAGGCTCATTGCTAATGAATTAACCATGAAGGAAATTGCTGAAAAGATTTTTTTAAGTGAGCATACCGTTAAGACCCATCGTAAAAATTTAATGAATAAGCTGGATGTTAAAAACACAGCAGGACTTATAAGGAAAGGCTTCGTCCTGGGTTTAATTGACTAAAACAGGTCTGGCCTGTACCCGGCAATTAAATCTATTCGATAATAAATTTGCCAGGAATACCAGGCGTGCTTTTTTCTAAGTTGCCCAGCATCCAATCTGCTACATCACTTCTTCGAATGATGGAGAATAAACCGTATTCAGAAGCTTCTCTGGCTTTACCAGTGGGCTTTCCTGGAATAAGGGTAACCGGTCGAACGGTGGTATAATTGATGCCGGAATTGTGAACCGATTCCTCAGCCTTTTCCAGGTCCTGGTAAGCAACGCCAATATTTCCTAACGAAACCATAGTGCGGATGATGGGCGTACATTGTGCCTGGCTTTCTCCCACTCCGGCGGCACTTACCCAAATCAATCGGGTGTTTTCCGGGTTGGCTACTGCTTCAATAATATTTTGGGTAACGGTTTGAACCAGGTTAGGAGGTGATTGAATTTTTGCCCAGGGACTTTTTCCTGCTCTTCGAATTCCCACACAGGAAATTATTGTGGAATGGTTTTCAAGGATAGAATGCACAAATTCGGGGTTGGTTACTTCACCCCGGACGAGTTCAACACCTTCAGGTGGGGAATAAGAAGAGGTTGGACGAATTATGGCCGTAACTTCATGCCCATGCTTTTTTGCAAGTTTTACTACCCATCTCCCAATTCCGCCTGATGCTCCTAAAACGATGATATTCATTGCCAGTTTGCCTGCCAGTACCCAACATCTTGCCATTGATCGAATTTGATGCCCATTTTTGGGAAATGAGCAACTTTTTGCATGCCAAACTTTTCGTGAAGAGCTACACTCGCTTCGTTAGGCAATCCAATTACTGCAATGATGGTTTTCATTCCTCGTTGCTTTAACCGATTAAAAAGTTCGGTGTACAGCTTAGTGCCCCAACCTTTAGTGGTAACTGCATGTGAGATATAAATAGAAACCTCACAGGTATGTTTATACCCATCCCGGGGGTTCCAGGCACCTGAGTAAGCATACCCAATGATTTCACGTTCCTCTTCTGCCACTAACCAGGAGTGACCGGAGTTTTGTGCGATTTGAATTTTTTTCTCATACTCCGTTTTTTCTACAGGATCATATTCCATGGTAGCATAGGAATGTTTCACGTAATGATTGTAAATCCCGGTGATCGCAGAAGCGTCATTGAGTGTGGCATCTCTTATCATTCAAGGCGTCGTATTCTGATATTCTTGAATTCAACAAAATCTCCGTGATCTTGCAAACTGATGTGGCCTTTTGTAGAAGTTCCCCAATCCGGGAATTCTCCATTTACCCATTTGCTATTGTTTACGGCCTCCTGCCACTCGTCACTACCTTCCGTAAATTCCAGTACCTTTTGCCCGTTCACCCAATGTTCAACTAAGCCATTTATATATACAAGTTTGATTTGATTCCATTCCCCGGCAGGATTTAAGTCAAGGCTATCCGGAGCGAGTACATCATAGTTGGAAGCCGTAAGCTGCTTGGCGGAGATTCGGTCTCTGTAGTAATCGTTATCTATTAATTGAAATTCCGGGCCTGTATCATAATCGTCTTCATAGTTTGGAGATTCTATTATGTGGTACATTACGCCACTATTTCCACCTAGGCTCATTCGATATTCAAGTTCCAATTCAAAGTTTTCGAACTCTTCAGTAGTTATAATAGAACGTCCAAAGCCAGTGCTTTTCCCGGGTTCGTTTCCTTCTTTCGATACGTACATTATCCCGTTTTCGATACCCCATTTTGGAGGAATTCCATCTATGTTGTATCCTTTCCAGCCTTCAAAAGTGTTTCCGTTAAATAAAGTGATCCATTCTGACGCGGGAGCAGTTTCTGGCTCACTTTTCTGGCAAGAAATTAAAAGGAAAGGTAAAAGTGCAAAATGTATAAGCTTCATGAGGTCTGGTTGATTCAATTCTAAAAGAGGGTAGGGGTTTAAGTTATGGATTTCAAGTGTTTTGATGATCTGGTGTGGCTAGTGCAACCATAAATTCCGGGTTAAATAAATTGCCATTTATATCTGCTTCAGGTTCAGTCTTGTGGGCAATACGAATCACCTTAAATCCATTTTCAGTGAGCAAATCCGATAAATCATTTTCAGTAAAAGAATTAAAATTATACCGGGTTGGAGGATAATTATGCATTGTATGTTTTGGGCGAATCGTAATTGCAATCATTCCATCAGGTTTTAAAACCCTCTTGAATTCAGAAAATGTGTTAGAATACTCTTTCCAGAAATAAAGGGTATTTACAGTAAATATCGTGTCAACAGAGTGGTTAGAAACCGGAAGTTTATCAACCGACGCATTAAAAAAAGAAACAACTCCACGTTCAACGAATTTTGCGTTGAGCTCAGAGGCTAATTCAACCATATCATTTGAATAATCGCACCCCACATATTTAATGTTTGAAGCGGCATTCAGGATGTTAGAAATAAAAGCTCCATTCCCCATACCAATTTCGAGAATAAGCTGGTTATCCTGGATGTTCAGTAGTTCAATGGTTTGCAAATTCATTGCTTTGTTACTCTCATTCATTCTTTTTGCAACTTCTAAGCCTAATTCCCCTTCAGGTTTGCGAAGTTGCGCCGCAATCTCTTTGGCAAAAGATTCATCTATGTGCATAGTTTTATTATAGAATTCTATTCAACATTAGGTGTACTTAACTAAAACAGAAAGTAGGGATTCTTAACTTTGAATCAGATAGTAGGTAACAGTCTTATAGTAGAGATAACGAGATTGGAGACATCAGATTTAAGAAGGGCGCTGATGAATCTATCTCAGAATTAACTTTATTAGCCCATTCCTTGAAAAGAGTGGGCTTTTTTTATGGTATTAGTTTGGGTACTATACTCCATGAAATTGACACAAGGAGATATTCAGACCTTACAGGAGAATGGAATTTGGAACGAGGATTGTCCTCTTCATTACTCACGATTGGCAAAGGTAGAAGTAGAACATATTGGGTTTGACGGCCAGATACATTCTGGCGAATTGCTGGTTTTAGAAGAAATCAAAGCGGATGTGAACTCCATATTTCAAGAGTTATTT
>JAKSCW010000455.1 GCA_022360375.1 Balneolales bacterium | reverse complement strand
CAAATTCATCCAATGTGTTTTGGTGTTCTCCCCACGGTTGAACGGGATATGTAAGCCAGAACCCAAACCCGACACAATCACCTGCATGATTATTGGTGACTATATTATCAGGATTGCTGAGCCAAAAACAGGAAGAACCAAAGTCACCTGTCCACATTTCATGCTGTTTCAGGGCTTCTGAGGGTAGAACCTGAGGAGTTCTGATATGAAGAACCAGGTTGTTATCGATAGTATTCCGGCGCTCAACTGCATCCTCAGTAAAAATTCCATGGCCTTCAATATCAAAGAGAACATTGTTCCGGACAAGGAGTCCGTTTGTTCCATGAATTACAACCCCCCGGTTCGCAGAACTGTTTATTGACGAATTGGTAAAATATTGACCCGCAGCATCTGCAAGAGTCTCCGTACCTGAATAACTTAAGATATGCCAGTGGAAAGCATATCTGCGAATTCTTCCGCGTTGACCACCCCGTTTGATTTCAAGCCCGTCTATTTTGGCTGAACCTGAAGGCATAATCATTATGTGAACACCGAATCCTTCGTTTTGCCAAAGTTCGTCATCCGGAGATTGTATTTGAATGTTCCGGGTTAAGAGCCCAACCGGTGCACGCTGATCCAGAATTAAAGGGGTAGACGTTGAATCAGTATCAGGTACAGGAGGAGTGATAAGGTTTAAGGAGTCTAAGCTTAGTCCATTTTCAGTAGCATATTGAAGCAAACCCCACCGGTATGCATTTAATCCTTCTTCAAGGGAAAGGGTATTTCCGGAAACCCCGGAAAGCGTTATTCGTTGTGAAACAGAAATGCCGTTCCCCGCTTCAAAATAATCGGTAGGACCAATTACAATTTCATCTCCTGTTCGCCAGTCTACGTTTTCTTTCAGCGTTAATGCAGTACTTCCAAATGCAGCGTGTTCATTCAGTTTCGTCCACCCAACGGCAGGGGGATTCCCGTGCAGCTCCAATTCTCCCATAACCATGATTCCGCGGGTTCCCATACCCATGATGCTTTGATCGGTGTCATTTCCCGTTAAAGTAAGGATTGCAGAATGGGTAAAAGGATTAGACTCAGATCCGATTTGTAGTTTTCCGTGTATCAGAATCCAGTCTGAGGTGAGGGTCAAATCCTGTTGATCAAATACCAGAGTTCCGTTAATAGTGACCCCCGAAAAGGATGGCGTGCCTTCATCCAGGAGAATGATAACACCTTCGGGTATTACAACAGAATCGCCTTCCGTTGGCTTGGTGCCACCCCAGGTAGCCGGGTTTGACCACGCAAGTGTATCTGAAATGGATACAGAAGGTGTATAAGTAAACCCTGTTTTTGTGAAGAAAAGTAAGAGCAACCCTGTGATAAGGAAAACGCACCGTTTCTTTCGAGTAAGCATACATTTGTTTTAACCCCAGTTTAAGCCGCAAGGTAAAAAAAATACATTAATTACTTACTTCCAAAAAAGGAAAGGAGACCAAAATTCGGTCTCCTTTATAGATTAATTCACGGCTTGTTGCATTTCGTAAACTTGTTTAAGCAGCATTTTCTTTGGGGCAAACGGGATGGTTTGAAACATAATACGTTGCTGCATGGTTACTCCGGTAATTACGTTTAGTTTTCCCGCCAGCATCCCTTCATATCCATCTTTCGCAACTTCTTCAGCACTAAATGTATGTTGGAATAAATTGGTTTTATCCATTCCTGAAGTTTTGGCAAACTCTGTTTCAGTAGCTCCGGGAAGTAATGCGGTTACGGTTATGTTAGTTTTGTGAAGTTCCTGCGCTATCGCATTGCTAAAGGAAGTGACAAATGCTTTTGTAGCAAAATATACTGCCTGAAGTGGCCCCGGAAGCAAAGAAGCAGTAGAAGATACGTTTAGGATTTTACCCGAATTTCGGGAAACCATATCATCCAGGAAGAAACGCGTTAAAGCAGTTAGTGTAGTAACATTTAGGTTAATCATCGCTAACTCCTTTTCCCACTCCCGTTCGTGGAAATATCCACGACCACCAAATCCGGCATTATTGATCAGGTAGTTTACTTCAATTCCGGCTGCTTTTGTTTCTTCATACACTTCTTTTGCAGCATCAGGCTTACTCAGGTCTTTAGTAATTACAAAAACATTGATTCCATGTTTTTCTTTCAATTCCGAAGCGAGCGCATTTAGTTTATCCTCACTTCGGGCTACAATCACAAGGTCTCCCTTGGTGCGAGCATGTATGTGGGCAAATTCTTTACCAATTCCAGTGGAAGCTCCGGTAATTAATGCAGTTTTCTTCGTACTCATTATGTTCTCCTAGTTTTTCATTCGTTCAATTTGACTCATCACGGCTTTATCAAACATCCGATCGCTTAACCATCTTCTTGCAAAAAGAAGGGGTTTGGCCATTTTCCCTGCTGCATATCGGGTTTTTGGTTTTCTGGATTTTACTGCTTTTGAAATCACGTTTGCAATCACCGAAGGAGGAGAGCCGGCATCCGGTTTTTTATACGACTCTTCTAATGCTGTTGCCAATGACTGAGCATGATTCTCATACGCACCGCCTTCCGAACGATCAAGCATTGGTTGATTCATCACATCCCCAAATTCTGTGATGATTAAGCCCGGTTCAACTATAACCACATCTATTCCAAACTGCTTGGTTTCGATTCGTAAACAATCTGACCAGCCCTCCAATGCGTGCTTGGTTGCAATATACCAAGCTCCAAGTGGTGTATAAATTTTACCACCTACCGAGGTTATGTTAATGATGGTTCCGGCCTTCATTTTCCTCATATAAGGGAGTACCAATTGGGTTAACCGGGCCAGGCCAAACAAATTTACTTCAAATTGGCGGCGTGCCTCTTCAATGGTTATGTCTTCAATAGCACCATAAATGGCATATCCGGCGTTATTAACAAGAACATCCACGCCTCCGTATTCCTTGGTGATTTGATTAATGACGTTTTGAATATCGTCCTCAATGGTTATATCCATTTTAATGGCAATGGCTCCTTTTGTTTCTAAGTCGGCCATTTTTTCTAAGCGTCGGGCAACAACATATACAACAAACCCGTCCTTCAGCAACTGTTCAGCAGTTGCTTTTCCAATCCCGGAGGAAGCTCCGGTTACTAAGGCTACTTTTTTTGCTTTCATAGTAAAAATATTATTAGTGAGTAATCACTTATTTAATGGTTAAATTTTTTTAGAGATTGTACTTGTCAAGAAGAAAAGCTTCAAGACTTGTCTTATCATCAATGTATCCTTTTAACATAGCACTGCTTAAACCCTCCATAAACAACACTAAAAACTGGGCTTCTCTTTCAGGAGATGAATATCCAAGTTTCATGAATGCATTGCTTAGTGCCAATTGTAAAGGCTCCATTTTTTTAGAACTATCGTAATCCAGTTCCCATTTCAGTTTTACCTGAAGCTTCCAAAATTCAAGTTCATCTTTTGGTATTGAAAAAGGAATTTGAATCACTTTCCGGATCACTTCTTTGGGATCCGTTTCCAAAACAACGTCTGCATAAACTGCTTTAATTCGTTTTTCTCCTTCTTTCAGGATGGCATCCAGTAACCCGGCTTTGTTTTCAAAATGCCGGAACACCAATCCTTCAGAAACTCCTGCGTGCTTCGCTACCTTACTGGTTGAAGTGGCATTGTATCCTTCTTTAGCGAAGAGTTCCAAAGCGGCTTGCAATATGTTGAGTTGTTTTTCAGTCATAGTTGTGAGTAATCACTCACAAATTTACGCATCTTTTTTAAAGATGCAAATACCTTATTGAATTTTTTTTATGCTGTCCAGGTGGTGGTAATTATGATAGATAGTGAAGAACATTAACTCACGAATTGAAAGGTTACCCAAAACAGGGTGAAGAGCAGCAACAGAGGAAAGGTCTTTTTCACTCCATTTATTAAGTCGTTCAATAATGTGTTCCTTTTCTATTGAATACTTTTGTAAGAGCCGGTTTTTTTGTTCCAGGGAAACCGGTTCCGGAATATAGGGCTTAGAAGCTACAGCGCCTTCTTCAAGTTTTTGTTTATAGAGGTCAACCAGTTCATCATAATTCATTTCGTTACGATCAATCGAACCAAATCTCATTTTGATTGCCAGTTTAGGTAAAAGGAATGCGTTATTGATGGGGGTTACGCTTTTAATTAAGTGTTCCAATTGCTGACCAGTCGTCCACTTTCCTTCTGCGGAGCTTTTCTGGAATAATTCTTCCGGCTGAGATGCAATAAAGCTTATAACCGCAGTAAATGCTTCTTCCAAAGCGTGTTGGATTTCTTTTCTGGATTGAATAGTAATCATGATAGAAGGGATTGAATTACAAAAAAAGCCCTGAGCAAAAGCCGGCGCGCTCACTCAGGGCCATTTTAGTCAACTGGATATTCGATTTTAAGAATCGATACCCCAGAGTTTGTTCATATCTTCCAACTCCAGGCCTTTGGTTTCGCGTACCATTTTCTGTACAAAAAATACAGAAACAACGGCAAAGAACGCATAAATACCATATGCTCCGGTAAGTCCAATAGAAGCAAGGAGTATTGGGAACGTCATGGTTATAGCAAAATTCGCTACCCACTGGGAAAGTCCACTTACAGCGAGGCCAGAACCACGAAGTTTGTTAGGGAACATTTCTCCAAGCAATACCCACATCACAGGTCCCCATGAACCGTTGAAAAACATCACATAGAGGTTTGCAGAGATTAAGGCGATCATGCCCAAAGAATCAGAAAGCTGAAGATTTCCGCCAGCATCGAGTGTGCCTGAGAAGAATACCCCGCTCATGATTCCAAGCGTTACCGCCATACCGACAGAACCCCAGAACAGAAGAGGCTTGCGACCGATCCGGTCAATCAGGTAAATGGAGATAGCAACCGCGAGAATACTTAATCCACCGGATAAGATGTTGATCAGTAATGCATCAGCTTCAGAGAAGCCTACCGATTGCCAGAGTACGGCACCGTAATAGAATACGACGTTAATTCCCACCAGCTGTTGAAACACGGCCAGGCCGATTCCAACCCAAACGATCGGGCGAATTTTCCTGGTTATTGAATCAAACAGATCTGAAAGCTTTGGTTTATGATCTGCACCTAATGACTCATTAATTTCCGCTAATTTTGTTTTTGCAGTTTCAGCTCCAAAAAGTTTTGTTAGTACTTCAAGTGCTTTATCGGCCTTGTCTTTAACTGCATAGAAGCGGGGGCTTTCAGGAATAAATAATAATGCAATGAAGAAAACAGAGGCAGGAATTAATTCAATCCAGAACATCCATCTCCACGCTTCAAAACCCATCCAAAATTCGTTCAGGGCCGAACCAGCTGAATTGGCAACCAGATAGTTACTTACGAAAGCCAGGAATAAACCAACAATAATGGCTACTTGCTGGATGGAGGATAACCGTCCCCGCAAGTGCGCTGGAGCTATTTCAGAAATGTAAGCGGGTGACATT
>JAKSCW010000454.1 GCA_022360375.1 Balneolales bacterium | reverse complement strand
ATCGGCACTTCAGGCAAATGAATGGACGCAGCAGATTGTGTATATGCTTGTTTGGAGAAATGCCAATTTTGAAAAAGAAAACAGGGATCATTTCTATGCCCCGTATGAAGGGCACCAAAGCCAGCAAAACTTTATTGAGTTCAAAGAAACGGAATTCATTTTATTTGAGGATGAATTACCGGACATGTACTCCACCCGTAATTGATCCCGCCATGAAACGTAAAGAATTCCTGAGTCAAACCTCTCTTGCGTTTTTATCAGCCGCATTTACCGGGAATGCCCTTGAAAAAACTTCGAACCCCAAAAAACAAACACTAAAGCTTTCGCTTTCGCAATGGGCATTACATCGCGCTATTTTCGGTAATTCAAAAGATAACTACCAGGAATGGCAGCGGTTACTCCATTCCGATCCCGATCAGCTTTGGCAGGGCCCCCTCCATCCCCTCGATTTTCCCGGTAAAGCCAAAGAACTGGGTTTTGATGCTGTTGAATATGTGAATTCACTGATTTTTGGTCATGCCAGGGATCAGGAGTTTTTAAGAGAACTCAAAAATCGTACAGATTCTGAAGGCGTCCGTAATGTACTCGTTATGGTTGACGAGGAAGGGTTTATTGGTCACCCCGATTCAGCAGAACGGACAAAAGCCGTTGAAAACCATTTCAAATGGATGGAGGCATCCGCCTTTCTGGGCTGCCATTCGCTGCGGGTAAATGCTTTTAGCATGGGGCCTGCTGAAGAGCAGAAAAAGCTGGCAGCTGAAGGTTTATACCGATTGGCTGAAAAAGCCGACGAATTTAATTTGTGGCTTTTGATTGAAAATCACGGGGGGATGTCGAGCAATGCCGATTGGTTGGTGGAAACCATAGAATTAGCCAATCATAAACGGATCGGGACCGTGGTGGATTTCGATAATTTCACTTTTTCAGATGAATTCATCTGGGGAGACGGGGAAATCTATAACCGGTACATCGGGGTGGAAAAACTGATGCCTTACGCTAAATCAGTGAGCGCAAAAACCCATGCCTTTGATGTGCAGGGATTCGAAACTACGATTGATTACACACGGATGATGAAGCTGGTGAAAGATGCCGGGTTCGATGAATACATTTGCGTGGAATACGAAGGAAACACGATGACCGAAGAAGAAGGAATTCTTGCTACCAAAGCTCTTATTGAAAAAACCTATCCCGAATGAAAAACAGAATCCTTACCCTTTTCATCGTTTCCTTTGTACTGGTAAATCAGGGCATTTCAGCACAAGACCTGCCAGTATCCGATCGCCCATTTAACAACTCAGAAGAAATATTCCGGTTTGCAATTATTTCAGACCGTACAGGAGGTATGAGAGCCGGGATTTTTGAGGATGCAATCCAAAAAATTGAATTACTCCAGCCGGAATTCGTGTTTTCTA
The DNA here is from genome assembly GCA_022360375.1 of Balneolales bacterium. Taxonomy (GTDB): domain Bacteria; phylum Bacteroidota; class Rhodothermia; order Balneolales; family Balneolaceae; genus HXMU1420-13. The sequence goes on along the minus strand of JAKSCW010000454.1, from coordinate 341 downwards.
TTGGTGATTTAATTGACGGTTATACGGAAGATTCCGCTGTCTGGAATGCACAATGGGAGGAGTTTGATGCCATTATTGATAATCTTTCGATGCCGTTTTATTACGTAGCGGGTAACCACGACACCAGTAATGAATTGCTACTCCAGGTTTGGAGAGAGCGATACGGAAGGGATTACTATCATCTGGTTTACAAGGATGTTCTCTTTCTGGTAATAAATACCGATGAGATAGAAGGCGGGGGAATCGGAACCGGTCAAGCCCGGTATTTTGAAAGAGTATTGGAGGAAAATACCAATGCACGCTGGACACTGGTATTTATACATCGCCCGGTATGGTCCTAT
>JAKSCW010000240.1 GCA_022360375.1 Balneolales bacterium | reverse complement strand
GTTCTTGCCGAAATGCAGGCGATGTAAAAGTAAACACCGAAAAAGCCTCATTTTTTAAAAGAATGAGGCTTTTTGTTTAAAATGTTGAATTATTTATCGGTTAGGGAAGTAACACCAGGTAAATCTTTTCCTTCCAGGTATTCAAGACTTGCGCCCCCACCGGTAGATACATGAGATACTTTATCAGTAAGACCTGCCTGTTTTATGGCAGATGCAGAATCTCCTCCACCAATAATACTCGTTGCTCCAAATTCTGTAGCCTCTACCAGGGCCTGAGCAACAGCATTTGTTCCTTCCGCAAAACTTGGCATTTCGAACACACCCATCGGGCCATTCCATACCACTGTTTTTGCACTTTTAATGGCATTACCAAAAGCAATAGCTGATTGAGGACCAATATCCAAAGCCTCCCAGCCGTCTTTGATATTGTCTTCGTCCACAACCTCCTGGTTAGCATCATTGTTAAAGTCATCTGCAATCACGAAATCAAAAGGAAGCATCAGGTTCACATTAGCTGCTTTTGCATCTTCCATCAGTTTCTTCGCCATTTCCACCTTGTCCTCTTCAAGAAGCGAGTTTCCTACCGATTTTCCATTTGCTACCAGAAAAGTATAGGCCATCCCGCCTCCAATAATAATTGTATCAACTTTAGAGATCAGGTTCTGAATTACCGGGATCTTATCGGAAACTTTTGCTCCCCCCAGAATTGCCACAAACGGCCGATCGGGATCATTTACGCTATCGCTCAGGTATTTAATTTCTTTTTCCAGTAAAAAACCGGAAGCAGCAGGTTGAAGAAAGCGGGTAACCCCTGCTACAGAAGCATGAGCTCTGTGAGAACTTCCAAAGGCATCGTTTACAAATACATCAGCATGAGCAGCTAATTGTTTACTAAACGCTTCGCCATTATCGGTTTCTTCTTTATAAAAACGAACATTCTCAAGTACTACTACCTCTCCAAAGCCTGCAGTATCTATAACTGAACTTGCCCTCTCTCCCACACAATCTTCAGCAAAATGCACCTTTGCATCAATCAATGAAGCCAAATGATCTGCCACAGGTTTTAAAGAAAATTCAGGTTTAGGCTCTCCTTTTGGCCGGCCAAGGTGACTTGTTAAAATCAACAACCCTCCATTTTCTAACACATAATTGATAGAGGGAAGAGCTGCCTGAATACGATTGTCATCCGTAATTTTTCCATCAATAATGGGCACGTTAAAATCAACGCGCATTAGCACTTTCTTGCCGTTTACATCGATGTCTGTAAGAGTGAGTTTTGCCATATTTTTGAAGCTAATAGTGTTGCGAATAGTTTTGCTGAAGGTACGACCTTTCTCAATTGAATTATAGCTTTCTACAATAAGCTTTCTTTAAATTTGTTTTTGCTCGCCTGATTCCCGTAATTTGTTAATCTATTCTATATCTATACTTAAAAATAAAAGGGGTAACTATGAGAAGTTTTATAGTTGTATGTATGTTTGGGGTTCTAAGTACATTTGCTACTGCGCAAACCCTTGAAGTTATTAGTACCTATCCCGCTGATGGGGACTTCAATGTTGACACAGATTCTGTAGTAATTACTTTTGACAAAAAACTGGACGATAGTTTTTTCTACGACTCAACCGAATCAGATTTCAATTTTTTTATAGCTCCGGACGATTCTGTTTATTATTTAGGGGCCAACCTAAGTGCTGACAGTATGTCTGCGGTGTTCTATGTAGAGCTGGGTGAAGATACTGACTATACCGCTTACCTGGTTGATGGCAAATCTAAAGATGGCAGCTATCTGGAAGGGCCGTACATCTTTCGATTCACCACAGCAGCTGATACCGGACAATTTGTGGTGGAAGGAACCATTGACCAGGAGGTTCTGACAAAGGTTATTGAGGAATATCTTTACGAAGATATCTTTGTAGCACTTGCTTACGAACCTGTTTCCTTTGGCAATCAAGATGATGATACTTCGGATGTACGAGCTGTTTTTTCTACGTTAGTGGATAAAGAAACCGGAGACTTTTCCATCCCAAGGGTAAGAGAAGGTGAATATTACCCGGTAGCATTTGATCTCTTTGATTTTGACGACGAAGAAGAAGGTTTCTTCCCACTTCTCTATTTCTATGATGTGGATGATGATTTCCAGCCAGATGCTATTCAGGTTGATGCAGGTAGCACGGTGAATGATACTTTGAGTGGTGTGAACCTGGTTAAACGTGAAATCACACCCTTCACTTTTCAGGAGGCTATTGAAAAAGCAGACTCTACTATTGCTGATCTGGAGAATGAGATATCAATACTTGGTGGCACCACATTTTATGCATCATATTATGGCGATGATGAATTTGACGATGACAGTACAGAAATTGCAGGGAAAGCAAAATTAAGCAGTCTTGGTATAAAACAATTCCCGCCTGCTGAAGCACATGAAGGTGCCGGTGAACCTGATATCGTAAGTTTCCCATCCGGTTACCAATATGAATGGAGTGTGTTTGGATATGATGCCGTTAAAGATTCTGTGGTAAATATTGTAGTTACCCCATTCGATTCTTTTGTGAGCGGATACCTTGGTGAAGGAGATACGGATTTACCCGATACAGTGACTTTTGACACTTTTGACCCGCTTCCTGAAATATTTATTGATAGTGACTCTGCTGCCTATATCATGGAAGAGAATGGTGGATGGGAATTCCGGGATCGTTTCAGTGGCTATCACAGCTCATGGGAAATGGAACTGGAAGCCTTGCATAACTACTGGGAGTTTGAACCAAACCCAACAGAAACTGCTCCGGTAATGTGGATTGGAAGATATCATGGCAACACCTACGATCCTTTTACCGGGTTCGAGGAAGAAGGATATTTCGAAATTTACCTCGATATTGAAACCGGAGAAGTACTTCATGTTGATTCACTCTTCGGTTCTCCTATCGATTTTGCACTAATTACATTTGGGGAGGCATTAGATCTTGCCGGAGCAATGATAGACAGCCTTGGCAGTGATGTAATTATTATTGGCGGAAATACTTTCTATACAAATGCCTTCTTTTTCGAAGATGAAGATGAAGAAGAAGCAGAACTTAAAGTAAATCCAAATGGTCCAATTATGGCTGGCGATGGACATGGTGGCGATGAAGAAGATGACGATGACTTCCCGTTTGAACCTATTGGAATCCTGGATGAACCCACTGGGGAGCAAGTATACTGGAATATTTTGGGGTACCATAATGTAAAGGATTCGGCTTTCTCAATAGGAGTATCGGTATCTGAGATTGAATTCTCTGGCTACCTTGATATCGAGGAAACCAATGTTCCTGATACGATAGATTATGCTTCTATTAAACCACTTCCGGGATCATTTATTGATAGTGATTCTGCTGCTTACATCATTGAAACCAATGGCGGTTGGGATTTCCGTGAGGAATTCTATGGAGAATTCAGTTATTGGGAAATGGAATTAGAAGCCCTGCATAACTACTGGGAGTTTGAACCAAACCCAACAGAAACTGCCCCGGTAATGTGGAGAGGTCGATATTACGGTACTTCTTTCGATCCATTTGACGAATTCTACTACGAAGCCTATTTGGATATCTACCTCGATATAGAAACAGGTGAACTGCTGTTTAAAGATTCTTTAGTGGTAGACGTAATTGATTCAGCCTTAATCACTTTTGGAGAAGCGCTTGAGCTTGCTCAATCGGTTATCGACAGCCTTGAAAATGATCCTGTGATACTTGGAGGTTCTACATTCTATCTGTCAGAAAATGCCTATGATGATGACGGTAATGGAGGAGAAGATTTCAAAGTGGTTCCCGGAGGGCTGTTCAGCATGGCTGGCGATGCGCATGATGGCGAGGACGATGACCACGAAGGCTTCCCATTTGATTTCATCTTCGATCCAAGTGGTGAACAGTTAGAATGGGAATTATTTGGATATGATGCCGTCAAAGATTCTGCATTCACGATTAGTGTATCTTTTTTCGATACAGAATTCTCGGGCTATTTAGGTGAAGAAGATGCAGAATTACCTGACACGGTTGCCCTTTCTTCATTAAAAGAAATACCTGAATCATTTATAGATAGTGATTCAGCTGCATATATTATGGAAGAAAATGGTGGTTGGGACTTCCGATCCGAATTTAGTGATGAATACGGCTTCTGGACGATGGACTTACAAGCCATTCATGAATATTGGTTATTCCCGCCGAACCCAACTGAAGACACCCCTGTATTCTGGAAAGGTTCTTACCTGGGGTTAGGCTTTGACCCAATTACAGAAGAATACTACGGTGGATATTTTGTGATCTACCTGGATATGGAAACTGGCGAAGTCTTGTTTACCGACTCTGAAATCTCTGCAGGCCCTGGAGACTCTCATATCACTTTTGATGATGCAGTAGAACTTGCAGACAGCCTGCTTACCAACCATCCAAATGGATTGGAATTAATGGGTGGAGTTACCCGGTATACAAATGGAATAGTTATTTTTAAGGATAATCCTAACTTCCAAAGTGAGCGCTTCCAAAGTAAGTTAACAACACTTGCTGACGATGATCCATCCTTTGGCATTATGCCTGATGGATATGCCTTCAGCTGGGAGTTACTTGCCTATGACCCTGTCAGGGATTCGTTACTGTTCTTAAATGTGACTGAATTCGAAGTCTTCGAAATGTTCTACGCCGGTGAAGATGATTTCGAGGAACCCATTGAGTTCGATGATATGGATCCACTTCCATTTACTCATATTGACAGTGATTCAGCCGCTTACCTGATGGATGAAGCGGGAGCTTATGCGTTCAGGAGTAACCTTGAGGACTCAGACCTTCCCTGGACCTGGGAAGCAGAATTACAGCTGCTTCATAATTACTGGGAATTCCCTCAGGATCCAACACCAGATGCCCCCATTACATGGCAGGTCGAATATTATGCATGGGCTTTTGATAACGAAACCAGTGAGTTCCTGGAAGATTCGCTTACAATCATTCTTGATGCAGAAACTGGTGATGTACTATTTCAGTCTGTAATTGTATCGAATGAGGAGGAAGATACTGCTCCTACTGAATTCAGCTTGTCGCAGAATTATCCAAATCCATTTAACCCAACTACTACCATCCCATTCTCTTTACGAGAAGCTTCAAGAGTAGAAATAACTGTTTATTCTATTCTGGGTCAAAAAGTAGCTACCATTGTGAATGAACAGTACCCTGCTGGTTCGCATACGGTTAGATGGGATGCCAGGAACCTGGCTAGTGGAATGTATATTTACAGGATGCAGGCAAAAGGTTTTACTCAAACCAAGAAGCTGCTTCTGCTTAAATAAAAATCATTGGATCTGATTAAGCCCTGCATCTCCTTGCGATGCAGGGCTTTTTTTGTGCCTGATTTTCAAATGCTATTTCTCTATTTTTCGAACCTTAAAAAGAAAACGGTTACTAATGAAAACACTGTATCTCGATCACGCAGCCACCACTCCTCTCGACGAACGTGTACTCGAAGCTATGCTTCCTTTCATGACTGAAAACTATGGGAACGCAAATTCTGCCCATCACCTGGGACAAAAAGCCAAAGTTGTTGTTGAAGACGCCCGTGAAAAAGTTGCTCAGCTTATCAATGCTGATCCTTCTGAAATCATTTTTACAAGTGGTGGAACTGAGAGCGATAATGCAGTAATCAAAGGAGTAATGGCCGTAGCCGGAAATAAAAATGAACTCATTACTTCTCATCTTGAGCATCACGCGGTATTACATCCTATTGAGATGGCAAAAATGAATGGATTTAAACCGGTTTTTGTAGAGCCCGAAGAATGTGGAAGGATCACTGCCAAACGTGTTGAAAATGTAGTTACTGAAAACACAGCGCTTGTTAGCCTGATGCACGTTAATAATGAAATCGGGACGATAACGGATATAGTTGCTATAGGCGAGCTGACTCGCTCTAAAGGTATTGTGTTTCATGTTGACGCCGCGCAAAGCGCGGGCAAGATCGCCTTGCAGATGGATAAGTTTAAAGTCGATCTG
>JAKSCW010000435.1 GCA_022360375.1 Balneolales bacterium | reverse complement strand
TTCGGGTTTAAAGTGCCGAAGCAGCATTCCGCAAATAAGGGGAACTCCCAAAATTAACACCACGATTTCAAACACCTTGAACAGATCGAGACTTACTTCCCTCAGGATTGCATTTGTAGGTTCGTACAAACTCGCCCAAAACATGAAATTGAGTGGGGTAGCAATCATAGCCAAGGTAGTGGCGATCGCTGTCATTGTAACTGAAAGTGCCGTATTTCCCCCCGCCAACTGGGAAAAGAAATTGGAGATATTTCCGCCCGGACATGCCGCCACCATGAACATTCCAAGTGCTAAACTGGGTGCCGGATCCAGAAAATAAACTAACACAAATGTAATTGCCGGCAAAAATATAAACTGGGAAAACACCCCTCCCAACGTGGATTTTGGATTCTTTACCAGGTTCTTAAAATCCCGGACCGTCAACTCCAGCGCCACCCCAAACATGATGAAACACAACGATATGTTCATCACCAGTAAGCCTTTACCGCCTAAATTTAATTGCAGAGCATCGATAGATTCCACGTGCGGGAATTTGAAATTTGGAATTTGGAATTATGAAAGAGGATAAGAAATAATTCAAAATTCATAATTTAAAATTTAAAGAGAGGCGAAAGGCCGCATTGCAAGGGAATCAAACTGTCCTGATTCGGCTTTCATTTTTCCAGTTATTGCAATCATGGCTGCATTGTCTGTACAGTAACCCGGATTCGGAACGTGTAAGGTCAATCCCGATTCAGCAGCAAGATGTTCCGACTTCTCCCGAAGCATCGAGTTTGCTGAAACTCCACCCGCTAAGGCAATGGTTTTAACTCCGGTTTGCTTAACGGCACGTTTTAGTTTATGCACTAAAACCCCGGTAATGGCTTCAGAGATACTTGCACACAAATCATTTAAATGTGCTTTAATCCAATCCTCACTTTTATCCTGTAGAAAGTATAAAGCACTTGTTTTTAATCCCGAGAAACTGAAATCCAGCCCTTCCTTAAGCAGCGCCTGAGGAAACTTATGAAAAGATCGGTTCCCGGTTTGCGCAAGATGATCCATGTGCGGTCCGGCGGGATATGGGAGCCCCATAATCTTACCGATTTTATCAAAAGCTTCACCAGCAGCATCGTCCCGAGTTTGCCCCAAAATTTCATGCCCGAAAGGGGCTTTGGCATGTACCAACTGAGTATGCCCTCCGGAAACTGTTAAGCAAACAAATGGAAATTCAGGGGTTTCGTCGATGAAATTAGCATAAATATGAGCATCCATATGGTTCACTCCTATCACCGGTATTCCACGGGAAAGGGCCAGCCCTTTTGCAAAACATACGCCTACCAATAGCGATCCCATCAGGCCGGGCCCCTGGGTTACTGCAATGGCCTCTATTTCGTCTATAGAAGTGTCTGCCTCTTCTAATGCCTGTTCCACAGTCTGTGAGATCGTTTTCTGGTGTGCACGGGAAGCCAATTCCGGTACAACGCCACCGAATTTCACGTGGATAGATTGTGATGCAATCACGTTAGATTGAATTCCTTCGTTGGTTAATACAGCGGCGGAGGTATCGTCGCAAGATGATTCAATTCCTAAAATATTCATTCCCATAAAATACGGATTTTCTATACTTTCCTGTCGTCTATTCTATTCGCAGGGTCTTACAATCAGGTATCAACAATGGCTAAACAGGTATTACTATCCTTAGTTATTCTGGGATTAGTGTATGCGTGCACTGGAAATACATCCACAAATTCACCCTTTACTTCTGAAATCTCAGACTCCGAATTAACAAACCAGTTTTTTGATTATTCATTAGCACAGGAATATATCCAATCGGCTAATTATGATACTGCCCGTGCTCTGGCCCTGAATTCTATTCAATTCCTCGAACCATACGGGAATACTCTTGAACTTGGAAATAATTACATGATTGTAGCCGATTCCTATTTCTATCAGAGTGACTATAAAGAAGCCATGGAATATGCGCTGAAAGCCCGGTCGGTAGCTCAGTTTGTTTCTTCAGATTCTTTATTAGGATTTGCTCAAAAACGAATTGCCCGGGTTAATACCAGGCTAGGAAACTATCAATTAGCAGCTGAGCAGATGTATAAAGCGATTGAAATTGGTGAGACACTGGAAGACAAAACCTTGCTAGGCATGGCTTACCAGGATTTGGGAAATGTGTTCGATTATGATGCTGAATATGAAGCCGCTGAAGAATTTTACCTTAAAGCAATAGAAGTATTTGAAGAAATTGGAAATGAGATTCAAGTTGCAGGTTTGATAGGCAATTTGGGCTCCATGGCTTACGAAGATGAAGACTATAAGCGAGCTTTAGAACTTCATAGAGAATCATTAAAAACGCTCTTGGCAAATAATCATAAACGCTGGCTGGCAAATACCTACAATAATATCTCTGTTACCTACAGAGAACTTGGAGAATACGATTCTACTTTGTTTTATATCCGGAAAACGTTGCAATTAGATATAGAGGCGGGATATAAAATGGGAATCGCCCAGGACTACGAAATGATGGGTGAAATCTATCTCCGGAGGAATCAGAATGAACTTGCGAAAGAGCATTTTTTAATGGGGTATGGGATTGCCAAAGATATTGGGGTTTTGGATCGACAAAAAACAATGTCTCTCAGGCTATTCAAAGCAGATAGCGCCCTTGGGAATCACAAAGAAGCTGGTGAATGGTTAAACAACGCCTATGATATTCGGGATTCAGTGTATAACCAGGAACAGGCCTGGGCCCTGGCTGAGATGAGAGAGCTGTATGAAGCAGAACAGCGTGATCGTGAAATTGCTTTTCTGAATCAGGAAGCAGAATTAAAGACAACACGAAATTCGTTAATCGGGTTTTCTTTGGTACTTATAATAGGAATAATGGGGCTTGTATGGTCAAGACAGAGAGTGACTCAGAGGCAAGAACTTCAGTTACTGGAAAAAGACAAAATTATTGCTGAACAAGAATTAGAATCCAAAGAAACTGAGACTGAATATCTCAAAAAAGAGCTCACTAACTATGCACTTCACATCGCACAAAAAAATGAGTTTTTGAACCAAATTAAAACCGAAATGGCTGATTTACGATCGAAGGTCAGCAACAACGATGCTGTAAAGCATATCAACCAGGTGGGTTCAAAGATTTACAGAAACACTACCATCAATCAGGAGCTGGAAGATTTTCAGACACATGTTGACCAGGTTTGTGAAGGTTTTTTTCAGCGATTGACCCATAAGTTTCCTAACCTTTCCAACCAGGAAAAACGATTGGCTGCATTGGTCAGGTTAAACCTCTCTTCCAAAGACATTGCCAGCATCTTCAATATAAGTCCAAAAAGTGTTGATCAGGGACGATACCGCCTCCGAAAAAAACTGGATCTCGATTCGAATGAAAACCTTTCGAATTATTTGAATGTGGTTTAGTCCTTGATTTGTGGCAAATGGAACGTTGATTTTACAGCAGTAGCCCGCCTTCCAAAGTACTTGTACTGCGGCCAAACCTCAGAATGACCTCTCTACAGATTGTCATGCTGAATTTATTTCAGCATCTGCGCTGGGTGGAACGTTGATCTAAACCTTGCTACATCAAAGAATCAAATTTCACAAATCCTGAAACAAGTTCAGAAGGACGAAATAGAAGAATAAAACAAAAAACCCCAACACATTGTGCCGGGGCTTTGCATTCGAGTCGAAACAATTATTTGTCTTTGTCGTCGTCTTCTTCTACCACTTCGAAGTCAGCATCAACAGCTCCTTCACCTGCTTCGGTATTAGCTTCTTCAGGTTCTGAGGTCGATTCAGAATCACCAGCATCCGCATCCGCACCACCAGCTGCAGCTTCAGCCTGAGAGGCTGCATAGATTTCCTGGGAGGCAGCAGTCCATGCGGTGTTTACACCCTCAATGGCTGCGTCAATTTCATCCATATTTTCAGCTTTGTGTGCTTCTTCCAATTTGGTTAACGCGTCCTGGATGGCTGTTTTGTTGGCTTCAGAAATCTTATCACCATATTCATCCAACTGCTTCTTGGTAGAGAAAATCAATCCATCCGCCTGGTTTAGTTTCTCAACCCGCTCACGGATCTTTTTATCCTCTTCTTCATGCTCTTTGGCAGCATTTTTCATCTTTTCGATTTCTTCATCGCTTAACCCGGAGGAAGACTCGATACGAATGCTTTGTTCTTTTCCAGTGCCTTTGTCTTTCGCAAGAATATTCAACACACCATTGGCATCAAGATCAAAAGTCACTTCAATTTGAGGCATACCACGTGGAGCCGGTGGAATTCCATCTAAGTGGAAACGACCTAATGTGCGGTTGTTCGCGGCCTGAGCACGCTCACCCTGGAGTACATGAATCTCTACACTGCTTTGGTTATCCGCTGCCGTTGAAAATACCTGGGATTTACTCGTAGGAATAGTGCTGTTTGACTCGATAAGCGGAGTCATTACACCTCCTAAAGTCTCAATTCCCAATGTAAGTGGAGTTACATCCAGAAGAACAACATCTTCCACATCACCGGAAAGAACACCACCTTGAATAGCAGCACCAACGGAAACTACTTCATCAGGATTCACTCCCTTGCTTGGGTCTTTTCCAAAAAATTCTTTTACAGCTTCCTGAATGCGGGGAATACGGGTAGAACCACCCACAAGAATTACCTGATCGATTTCGCTCTTACTCATTCCCGCATCTTTTAAGGCTTTCTCGCAAGGAGTGATGGAACGCTTCACCAAGTCATCAACCAATTGTTCAAACTTTGAGCGCGCAAGATCCACATTCAGGTGCTTTGGACCTTCAGCGGTAGCTGTGATGAACGGAAGGTTGATATTCGTTTTCTGTGAACTTGAAAGCTCAATTTTAGCTTTCTCAGCAGCATCTTTCAGACGTTGCATCGCCATGGGGTCATTGCGCAGGTCTACACCTTCAGAAGCTTTGAACTCGTCAGCCAGGAAATTGATAATGCGCTGATCAAAATCATCTCCACCAAGATGAGTATCCCCATTGGTCGACTTCACTTCGAATACACCATCGCCTAGTTCAAGAATAGAAATATCAAACGTACCACCACCCAGATCGTATACAGCAATAGTTTGGTCGGTATCTTTCTTATCAAGACCGTACGCCAGGGCGGCGGCAGTTGGCTCGTTGATAATTCGCTTCACTTCCAACCCGGCAATTTTTCCAGCTTCCTGGGTGGCTTTACGCTGCGCATCGTTGAAGTACGCAGGAACTGTGATCACTGCTTCCGTTACTTTTTCACCTAAGTATTCTTCCGCGGTTTGCTTCATTTTTTGAAGCACCATGGCTGAAATTTCTTGTGGAGCATACTTACGGTCATCAATTTCAACTCGGGCAGTCCCATCATCTCCTTTTACTACTTTGTACGCAACCTGCTGGGTTTCGCTACCCACTTCGCTGTACATACGTCCCATAAATCGCTTCACAGAAGCGATGGTCTTATCTGGATTGGTAATAGCCTGGCGTTTCGCAGGTGCGCCCACCAATCGTTCGCCATCTTTACTAAAAGCCACAACGGATGGAGTGGTTCTTCCACCTTCCGCATTCTGGATTACTACAGGTTCGTTACCCTCCATTACAGCAACGCAAGAGTTTGTAGTTCCTAAGTCAATTCCTATGATTTTTCCCATAGTGCTAATTCAGTTTTGTCTTTTTTGTGATTAATTGAATTTCTTTTTAGCTCATTCATTCTAACAACATCTTCGTCGTTCTGAATTTGTTTTGTATGAATGACTCTTTATCTAATTAACAGGAATATTCGTTGTGTCTTTCAATGATTCCGCTTTCGGCATCGACACGGTAAGTACTCCATTTCTAAAGTTTGCGCTGATTTCGGCAGTGTTTACACTTTCGGGCAGAGCAAATGAACGGGCAAATGCACCACGTCTTCTCTCTTGTCGCTTGAATTCTTCTCCTTCACCAGCTTCAATATCCCGTTCTCCTTTTATTGTGAGCACGTGATTTTTTAAAGCAATCCCGATTTCTTTTTTGCTGAGCCCGGGTAAGTCAAGCAGAACTTTGAATTCTGTTTCACTTTCCAGGATGTCGCAATCCGGGGCAAAGTCTTTTTCATCGTGCGATAATGGCACCACCTTTTCTACAAATTCCTGGATGTCTTTTCCAAGCTTAGAAAAGTGTTTCTCTATCTCTACTCCAAAACCAGTAAAATCTCCCATAGCGCTCTTCTTTGATTAATATTCAAAGAGGTTTTAGCAAGCACGATGCCAACGGACACATTGGTTTTTGAAACTGACGTATTGACACTTTCCGCTTTGCGGAATTAGAAATTAAGAATGAGGAATTTTGAATCGGGAATTATTGAAACTACCGGCATTTTAATTAAAAACAATAGTCTCGATGTTCCTGTAAGTAAATACGATAAACCAGAATTACTAGACCCTGAGTCTGATTCAGCCATTATTTGAACGCCTGAATGTTCTTAGTTCCAGTTGATCAATTATTTTATCAAACTCTTTTTTTCTTGATGGATCAACATTTAAATAACCAATCACGACCCCGCGATCCTTTTTTTGCCTCCAAACTTTTCCATTTAATTGAATACCTACAACATCAGGATCAGGTATGGTTTTGAAATCATAAAAAAACCCGAAATCAAATCCTTTTAAATTTTCTGTATTTGCAAATGAGATTCCCGAGAGATCATTTGTAATAAAAATCAGACTTGAATCAGGAAAAAAAATGTTCGTCTCTTTTTCATGATCTCCATAAATCATGCTTTCTTTAACCCCATTGGGTAGCACCAAATAATATGCTCCGCTTCTGTCTTCAAAAACACGAACAGAATAGTACTCATCCCTTTCATTATTGGATGGGTAGTAAATCGCACACCCAAAAAGTGCAACTGCCAGAATTGAATATTTCATAAACTTATAACTATCCGGACCCAAGTTTATGATATGAAATGTTATTTGGACAGAACCTCCAAATCCTCCCAGAAACTCTTATAACTTACCGCAGCACTTTCGGCGTCCTCGATTTCGGATTCCGAGTTTCCTTTTAGGGAAAGAATAGCAGAAGCCATTGCAATGCGATGATCGTGGAAGCTTTGAAAATTGGCTGAATTGAATTTGAAATCGGGATCACCATGAATCACTAACCCATCTTCCATTTCTTCAAAGTTGGCGCCAACGGCTTCCAGGATTCTGGTAATAGCCTTAATGCGATCCGTTTCTTTATGGCGAAGTTCTTCCGCGCCCGAAATCACCGATATTCCTTCTGCAAATAACATTGCTACCGAAATGATAGGTAACTCATCAATACAATTCGGAATAAATTCTTTCTTGATATCAATTTTGTATAACCTGGAAGATCGAACGATAATATCTCCCACTGGTTCGGCTCCTACCATACCTTCATTCTCAATGGTAATATCCGCACCCATTTGTACGAGAATGTTCAATAATCCGGTTCGGGTTGGATTCAGCCCCACATTCTTCATTCGAATTTCAGAATCCGACATGATACAACCCGCCACCAACCAAAACGCTGCCGCGGAGAAATCCGCCGGGATGGTATAGCTTTGGTTTGGAATCTCGTCTTTTAAAGAAGCAGATATTACACGTACCCCATTCTCTTCTTCCACATTTAAATTCAGGAGTCGCTCCGTATGGTCCCGACTCGGAACATTCTCTATTACTTTGGTAGGAGTTTCACCAAACAACCCGGCCAGCAATATGCACGACTTTAACTGGGCACTGGCAATGGGCAACATATATTCTATCGGAACAAGTGGGTCTTCGCGAGTGACAAACATTGGGGCAAATTCTCCATTCCGAGCCAAAATATGCGCACCCATTTGTTCTAACGGGTCGATGATTCGCTTCATAGTTCGGGAAGAAAGCGAAGGATCCCCGATTAAATACACGGCGGTTCCGGCACCCACCAACACTCCGGAAAGTAAACGCATAGCCGTTCCTGAATTCCCGCAATCCAATTCATCAGAAAGTGCCCGAACCCCATAACGTCCACATCCTTCAATAGTTACCACTCCATCCAATTGAGAAACTTCTGCTCCTAATAATTGCACACAGCCCAGTGTGCTTTGAGGATCTTCGGCTGGGGAATAATTTTTGATCACGGAAATTCCATCATGCATTAACGCGAAAATGGCCGCACGCTGAGAAATGGATTTATCAGGGGGTGGCGTTATCGTTCCATTTAACGAAAAGACAGGAGCAACCTTTTTGATCATGCTTTTAGAATTGGATGCTTGGTGTTGAAAGTGATCAGGAAGGTAGGGATTTTTTGGGTTCGTTAATCAGGAATTCGTGTTCGTTAATTGTAGAGCGGGGAGCCCTCCTCTTCGTCATCCCGACTTGATCTGGGATTTGTAGGGATTGATTCTCTGATTTGGGAAGATCTGGATCAACGTTCTACTCTCCACAGATGCTGAAACAAGTTCAGTATGACGACTTATTTTCCTCTACCTCTAGTCGTTCATCTTTGATTATTCGTTTCCCGTAGCCCCTATGAATCCCCGGATTGATTTAACAACGCCTGGGCTTTTTCAGCAGCTTCGGTTCCGAAGTAGAATTCAACGATTTCATTTAGAATAGCAATGGCATCGCCGCGGTTACCGAGTAATAAATTACATTCTGCAGAATGATACATGCCTAGTGCCACCCAGTTGTCAAAGGCTTCAAAAAGAATTTTTACACGGGCATATTCAGCGATGGCTTCCTCCAGGTTTTCCTGCTGTTGCCGGAGTTGCCCCAGATAGAACTGGGCTTCTGCTCCAATCTCGGTCGTATTACGATCCGCAATAGGACGAAGTATTAATTCGGATTCTTCAAAATTCTGTTCAGCTAAAGCCACTTTCCCAAGTCCTACACTGGCTGCTTCGTTACCCGCATTCACCTGAAGCGCGCCTTCGTATTCCTCGCGTGCCACTTCCAATTCACCTAACGCCAAACTCGCATTCCCCATACCAATATAGGCTTCCTGTGCAAATCGGCTTGCCGTTCTTCCAAGCTGCTCGAAGTATTGATGGGATATTTCGTATTCGCCTAAATCGTAGTACAATAACCCAAGATTTGTTAACGCAGAGGGGACTTCCCCATCATTAGGGTAATCATCCAGGATGGTTTGGTAAGAAGAAATCGCGCGATCAATCTGCCCAACCTGTCGATATGATTCCCCCAGATTTGCATAGGCTTCCGGAGCCAGCGCATCAGAATTAGTGACCCTTAAATACTGTCGAAATTCACGAATAGCACCTTCATAATCTCCAGTCTGGAATACCGTTTCCGCCTGGCGGTATCTCAGCCGGTCAGCCGTGGAACTCTGGGGGTTATCGCTCAGGAATTCCTCCAGGATCACTGAACTGCTATCCTCTCCCGTAGATGAAAGTTGTGCGTATTGAATTCCGTTAATGGCCTCAATGATATATCGGCTTCTGGGATAGTCTTCCAGCACTTTTTGGTAGGCCGCAATTGCTCGTCCATACTCCCCGGCATTGTAGAATGCATCGCCAATGTTGTACTGAGAACGAGCTGCCCAATCCGTTCCCGGATAGCGATTGATTACCGTTTGGAATTCCTCAATGGCCTGAGAATAGTTCGAAGTATTGAGGTAAATGTAGGCTACATTGTATTGTGCTTGCTCCCGAAGCTGGCTGAATGGATAAATGCGAAGCATGCGCCGGAAGTTGCTTACTGCTTCAAATGTTCGGTTCGCACGATAATAGCTGTTCGCCACCTGGAACATAGCGTAGTCACCTCCAGGTTCTGCTCCAATGGCCTGGTTATAAAACCGAATCGCCTGTTGGTATTGACCCAAGGCAAAATACGCATCTCCTATGCGAAGCCTGGTGTCTGTATCGTACGGGAATAGTGCAATAGGCGGAGGATTGTAGTTGTTCAGGAAATCTTCAAGTGGGCCCACTGCTTTGTCATACTCTCCGGTTTTGAAATAGCTCCAACCCAGCGAGTAACGAGCAGCTCCAATCATTTCACTTTCTGAAAAATTATCAACGTACAACTGGAATCGTCTCGCAGCATCTCCGAATTGGTCGATTTTATAGTAACTGTCGGCACTCCAAAACAAAGCTTCAGCCCCTAGTTCTGAATCGGGGGATTCCGCATATACCGCTTCAAAAACAGGCTGGGCTTGCTCGTAAGCCTGATTTCTGTACAAAATCCAGGCTTTCTGGAAC